>NZ_JBEZZW010000010.1:0-207240 GCF_040639415.1 Micromonospora sp. NPDC023888
ACGGTATTCCGCGAAGGCGATATTAGGTGAGGCCCGGGGACACTGAGTCACACCGACACCCTCCACAACCAGCCAGGCCCGCGCGTTGTTCCCCATCTACTCCTGACCGTCCGGCGGCGCGAAGGCGACCCTGGAGCGCAACTGCCGGAACCCGGTCCGTTCCAGTTCCGCGAGCACCGCCACCCGGTGGGCGTCCACGTCGGCGATGACCTCCCGGGCGCCGCCGGCGGCCAGCACCCGGACCGCCTCGGCCAGCAGCTCGGGTCGGGCCGCCTCGTCGAGCAGGCCGAGATAGGCAAGCAGCGGGTAGCAGGCGTCTCCGGCCGTGCCGACCAGACCCACCGGCTCCCCGGCATCAAGGGCGATCCGCCATTCCTCGGCCGTGTCGCCGAGCCAGGCCAGCGGGTCGGTGGCCAGGTCGACGCCGGCGACCGCCCGCGCGATCTCGACGCCGGTCAGCACGTCCGGCTCGGCGATCCGGGCGACCAGGGCACTGATCTCCGCCGTGTCGGCGGGCTGCCGGAAGTCGTAGCGCCCGGAGGACGCCGGGAGCGGGGTGCCGGCCCAGGAACACCTGAGCCGCTCCCCCTGCTCCACCAGGCCGGCGAGCCGGGCCGCCGCCATCGGCGCCCGTACCACGGCCAGCACCTCCGCTCGTCGGCGCCAGTGCGCCGGCAGCGCGGCGTAGTACCGGCCGGGACCGCCGAGCGCCTCGTGGGCGGCGCGCAGCAACTCGGCACCCACCTCCGGCTCGGCGTCGAGATCGAACCGCTCCAGCCAGGGGGCGCCGACAGCGCCCGGCGGGAGCAGCCAGGCGGCCCGGCCGACCACCCGGCCGGCGCGCAGGGCGACCCAGGTGGTCTCGGGTCGGTAGCCGCCGCCGGCGATCCCGTCGGCGTAGCCGACCTGGCGCAGTTGGGGCAGCGGATCAGGCATGGAGTCGAACAGATTTTCCTCGCCCGCGACGAGCGGACGGATGACCAGATCAGTCATGGGTGGGGCCTCCGGGAAGCGCGCGCCCCGGATCAGATCCGCGCGGACGCCGGAGCGCGGAGGGGGCGCAGAACATCGGACATTGTTCTGACCTCCTTCCAGCTCGACGGCGTGCCAGCAGACCATACGCGGGGCAGTCGTCGAGCCGCAATGGATCGTCACAGCGTCGGGTTGGTCTCCGACCCACGCCGGTGGGCTCGCTGGTCGAAGACGGCGATGGTGGCCAGGATCAGCGCCGCCGAGGCCGCCACGGCGACCGGCGGGAGCAGCACCATCGGTAGCGCCGCCACCAGCAGCGCCCCCGCACCGACGTACAGCATCCGGCAGCGCGGCGCGGATGGGCTCTCCTTCTCCAGGAAGCTCCGCCCGATCAGGAACAGCACCGGGCCACCGAACATGATGACGACCAGGGCCCAGTCGATCGGCGGGTGCGGGTCCTCGATGACCTGCCCGAAGCCGACCGCCGTACAGATCATGCCCCCGACGATGATCAGCAGGCTGTAGCTCGCCCACCGCGACAGCTGGATCCCCTGCCCGCCCGGGGTCGCGGCCTGACCGGACCGGACGTGGTAGAAGTAGATCCGCCAGAACGAGACAGCCGTCACGAAGGCGGCGACGAGGGTGACGGTCCCGTTCATGGTGAAGCCCGGAAAACTGACGGCGGCGCCGGCTTCGAGCACCACCTCGGCGAGAGCGATCATGAAGAACTGGTTGTAGCGCTCCGCGAGGTGTACGTGGGAGACGGCGACCCCCGTCCTGCTGAACCACTTCGTGCCGAGTGACGGTACGGGCCAGGTCGTGGCGGCGCCGGTGAGCTCGACGGCGAGCGCGAGGGTCCAGAAGACCCCCCGACCGAGGCCACCGCTGATGCCGCCACTGATCCAGAGCACGCCGGAGGCCGTGTGCCAGGTCAACACCCGGACCGCCATCGCCCGAGCCGGGTGACCACGCAGGGCGAACGTCAGGAAGAGCGGTCGACCGATCTGGATGAGGACGTAGGTGCACGAGAACACCACGCCGCGCCTGCCGAACGCCTCCGGCAACGAGACGGCCAGCACCAGCGTGCCGAACATCGTCGCCAGCAGGACGGCCTGGAGGTCCGCGCGGCGAGGGTCGTAGGTGCTCGCCAGCAGGGCGTTGAGCGACCAGATCATCCACATCGCCGTGAAGAACAGGACCGTCTGGCCCGCCTCCGACAGCAGCGTGTGCCGGACGATTGTCAGGTCGTCCGCCACCCGCCCGGCGAGGCGGGCGAGCGCGAAGACGTAGACGATGTCGAACAGCAGTTCCAGGACTGTCGCCGAGTCGGGGCTCCTGCTGTCGCCGAGCCCACGCAGGAACCCGGGGCGCGTCAGCACGGACGGCGGGACAGCTCAGCCGGCCAGAGCCGCCGGCACGGGCACGCCGGGGCGGTGACGGTGTTCGGCGACCTGCTCCGCTGCCATCGTCCCGGACCCTCTCGCCGACCGTGCCGCCTGATTCCTCCTGCGTACTTTATCCGGGTATATGAGAGTCTTCGTGGTTATGCCGGATAGCCCCACCCGCGGACCGGGCCGGCGCCCCCTCGCCCCCACCGGCGGTACGGGCGATCATTCGTGCCGTCACCCCCCGGTAGGAGCGGGGGTCCACGGGGAGCAGCCACTGCCGGGCCCGGGTCAGCGGGCCGAGGTTGAGCCCCAGGTCGTCGAGCACCTCGTCGATGTTGTGCATCGAGAACGGGATGATGTTCGTGCCACGGGCGTGCCGCCCGTTGGTGCGCGCCGCCATCCAGGCCAGCCGGGCGCGCACCTCGTCGCGCATCCGGGCCTCGGCCGGCAGGGTGATCCCACCGCGCAGGTACGCGGCCGTCCACACCGCCGCCATCTCCGCGCCGAGCGGGCTGAAGAACGACGAGTTGTAGCCGGCGAACGTCAGCCGTGGCACGCCGATCGGCAGAATCTGGCGGTAGAGCTGGAAGTTGCCCGCGTCGTCCTCCAGCCGGGCGTGCAGCGCGTCGTCGAAGAACGGCACGTGCTGGCGGAAGCCGGTGCCACAGATCACCAGGTCGGCGGGGAGCACCGTGCCGTCGGCCAGGCGCGCGGCGGGCCGGCCGTCCTGGACAAGCAGTTCGGTGATCTCCTGGTCGCGGTGTACGACGATGCGACCGTCGGCGACGCGCTCGAAGAAGCCCTCCGTGGCGAGGCTGACCGTGCTGCGGGCGATGTCCTCGAAGCTGCCCTTCGGCACCAGACCCAGCTCACGCAGTTTGAGCTGCCTGGTCGCGACCGAGCCGACGCTGTCGACCATCCGTTGGCGCAGGCCGTTACCCGGACCGTGCAGGAACCGCTCGAAGCCCTTCAGGTGGAGGTAGCGGAACAGGGCCTCACCCATCCGGGTGAGCAGCAGGTACTTGTAGTTGAGCGCGCCGCCGAGCTTGCGGGGCATCTTCCAGAGCAGGCCCCGGGCCACCACGTGGGTCTGGGCGGCGAGGTCGCTCAGCGGGACCGCCACGTCGCAGGACGACTTGCCGTACCCGACGACGAGGACGTTCCTGCCCCGGGCCGCCTCGACGTCGTGGAACTCCCCCGTGGCCAGGACTCGCCCACCGGCGGCGGCGAAGCCCGCGTGCCCGTCGAACGACGGAACGACCGGGTCGGAGAAGATGCCGTTGGCGACGATCAGGTGGTCGTACCGCTGCACCGTCACCGGGCCCTGGGCGCCCGTCGGCCGCGACGTGATCAGCCACCCGGTGTCGTCGTTGATGAGCTCGGCGGAGGCCACCTCCGTGGACAGCTTCAGCACGCTGGCGAGCCCGAACTTCGCCACGTAGCTCTCGAGGTACCGCTGGACCTGCTCACCCGAGGGCCACTGCGGATAGTCGGCGGGCATCGGCAGGTCGGACAGGTGATAGGTGCCCTTGTCGTTCTGCGTGTGCAGGCCGGGATAACGCCGGGTGCGACTCCACACCCCACCCACGTCCGGCGCCTTCTCGAACACGGTGACGTCGAACCCGCTCTGCCGCAGCACCTTCGCTGCGCTCAGCCCGGCGAATCCGGCGCCGACGACGGCAATCCTCATGGCATCCTCCCCAAGCGCGTGAACCACAGCGGCAGCGGTGGTGAGCGCACGCTAACGAGCAGGCCGCGACCGTCGCTATCCAGTGCGCGCGAGGTGTGTCCGCTGCGCGCAGCGGACCGGCCCGTGTCGGGTGCACGGCATTCCGGCACCGTCCCTCCCGGTCCCGCCTTATGGTCAGCGCACCAGGACGCCCGGGAGGGGTCGGATGGAGGCCGTGACGGTCCGGACGCAGGACGTCGACCAGGCCCGCGCCGAGGTCGGCAAGGTCTTCTGTCCGCACCGGCTCACCCCGCAGGCGGGGGTGCGCACCGTCGAGCTGCGGATGGCGGCACGCCGGGTGGGCGGGGTGGGCGTCATCGACCTGGACTACGGGCAGGCGGTACGGATCCAACCCCCCGCCCTGGAGAGCTTCTATCTCGTCCAGATCCCCCGGGCCGGCAGCACGCTGGTCCGGCACTCCGGCCACACCGTGACCTCGACACCCGACGTCGCCTCCGTCCTGTCCCCGTACGACCCGTCGGACATGCGGTGGTCCGAGGGGTCGCCACATCGGATCTTCTACGCCGACCGGCGCGCCGTCGACCGGGAACTCACCCGCCTCCTGGGCCGCCCGGTGGACGACCCGGTCCGCTTCGACATCGGCATGGTCATGACCACGCCGACCGCGCAGGCGTGGGCGCGCGGGGTGGCGTTCCTCGCCGACGAGCTGGCACAGCCGACGGACGCGTCCCTGTTCGACCACCCGCAGGTCGCCGCCCGTTTCGAGCAGGGGCTCATCGGCCAACTGTTGCTGGCCCACCGGCACACCCATTCCGACCTGTTCGCGGAGCGAGGCCACCACCCCAACCCCGGCCGGCTCGTCCGCCGGGCCTGCGCCCTGATCGCCGACCACCACGGCGAGGCACTGACCGTCGGTGATGTCGCCGAGGCGTTGCGGGTAAGCGTACGAACGTTGCAGGACTGCTTCCGGCGGGAGCTGCGGACAACCCCGACGGCGTACCTGCGGGCCTGTCGCCTCGACGCGGCGCACCGGTCCCTGCGGGCGGCCGAGCCGGGGGTCTCGGTGACGACCGTCGCGCTGCGGCACGGGTTCGTGCACCTCGGTCGGTTCGCGACCGAGTATCGGACCCGGTTCGGCGAGGCACCGTCCACGACCCTGCGCCGCTGACGGTGGTCCGGTCGGGTTGCCGCCGGGCCGATCGCCGCGCCGTCGTACCGTTCCCGGTGCCGGCTGGAACGGTACGACGGCGCAGACGTCAGGCCAGCCGACCGACTCCGGCACCTGCGGTGACCAGCGCCGGGACATCTGCCGCGGGGTCGAGCTGGTACGGGTAGTAGGTCCGCGGCTCGACCACCGTGCCGGCGGTCTCGGGCTGGCCGGAGTTGACGAAGACGTTGCCCCGCTGCACGGCGCGGCCCGGCCCGCTGTCGGCGTATCCGCTCGCGGAGTGCAGCGGGTACGGGACGTCCCGGAAGTAGTTGCCCTCCACCAGGACGCCGGCATTCTCCGTCGACGCGACGCCGTAGAGGGAATTGCCGAGGAAGTAGTTGTTGTAGACGTGCACCGGATCGCCGAACCGGACCCGGGGATGGCGTTGGCGGCTGTGGTCGAAGAAGTTGTGGTGGATGCTCACCTTGAGGTGCCCGATGTCGGTGGACGCCGCGCCGTCGGAGTGCCCGATCAGCATGCTCTTGTCGGCGTGGTCGAAGTGGTTCCAGGACACCGTCACGTAGTCGGCCCCCCGAACGATGTCGACCGAGCCGTCGATGGCGCCGGCGAAGCGGTTGTGGTCGATCCAGATGTGGTGCGAGTTCTGCCCGACGTTTATCGCGTCGTCCTCGGCCCCCGTGAAGTTGATGTTGCGGACGATCACGTTGTAGGACCGGTAGAAGTCCAGCCCACCCCCGGTGATCTCGGCGTTCCCGACACCGATGATCGTCTTGTTCGGCCGTACCCCCTGCTTGCTGCTGATCCGGATCACGCCGCTGACCTGGATGACCATCGGTCCGATGGTGTCGATGTGGTCGAGGAAGTCCGCCGCGTTTGTCGCGGTGACCACCGGGCCGCCGGCCCCGCCGGTCGTGCCGTTCTGGCCGAGCGCGACGACGCTGGCGAACCCGTCCGGCTGACCGGCCGGCACCGCGCTCGGCGAGGCGGCGGCGAGCGTCGACGGCAGCTTGCCCACCCCGGCACCGGCCGGAACGGTGGTCGGGACGTCGGCGGCGGAGGTGAGCTGGTACGGGTAGTAACCGCGCGGATCGGGAACGGTGCCACGGGTCTCGATCGGATGGTTGCAGGCGACGAGGATGTTTCCCCGTGCCACGATCCGGCCCAGGTCCCCGCTGAATTCCACCCGTCCTGGGTTGTTGACGGAGTAGAAGTAGTTGTTCTCCATCAGCACGGCGGCGTCGTAGGTGGACGCGACTCCGTAGCTGTTGTCGTAGTAGTAGTTGTTGTAGACGTGGGCCAGCGCGGAGAAGCGCACCCGGGGGTTGCGTTGGTCGGATCGGTCGAAGAAATTGTGGTGGTAGGTGACCCGCAGTCGGCCGATGTCCTGCGGGCCGGCGTCCTCGTCATGGCCCAGCAACAACGTCTTGTCGTGGTCGTGGAAGTGGTTCCAGGAGACGGTGACGAAGTCGGATCCCCGTTTGATGTCGACCGCGCCGTCGTCGCCGTTCGAGAACTCGTTGTGGTCGATCCAGATGTGGTGGGAGAACATCTGCACGTTGATCAGGTCGTCGCTCGCGCCGGTCAGGTGCAGGTTGCGGATGATGATGTTGTGCACCGCGTTCGCCGGTGGTGCGGTGACGTCGTCGTCGACCGGCACACCGATGTTCAGTCCTCCGCCGGAGAGTGTGGCGGTGGCGCCGAGGCCGATGATGGTCTTGTCCGAGGCGACGTCGTGCATTCCGTCGCTGGTGCCGGCGGGCAGGTTGATGGTGCCGGAGACCTGGACGACGTAGGGCCCTGGCCGGGCGATGTAGTCCAGGAACTGGGCGGTGGTGGTGACGGTGACTGTGGGTCCGCCGGCTCCACCCGTGGTGCCGGTCTGGCCGAGTGCGGCGACACTGGCGAAGCCGTCGGCGGGACCGGCCACGGCGCTGGTGGCGGGGTTCGCCGCGGCGGTGGGGCTGGCTTCGGCCAGCCCGGGCGGAGTGAGCAGGACGGTGGCGAGCCCGACGGCGGCGAGGGACCACCAGCGCGACGGGGCACGGCGAGCGGACGTGGCGAACATCTGGCTGCCTTTCGCGGGGCGAATCGCGGACCGGGCGGCGTCCGACGGGCCGCGGCGGCGGGCCCGAGCCGGTCCGCGACGCCTGGACGTCGGCGTCACGGGGCAGGGGCGAGCGCCGGATCGGCCGGCGATCCGTGGCGGTGGGTGGCGAGGTCGGAAAGCGCTTTCCAGCACCCATGCTAGGCACGGTGATTAATTCATGTCAATCAACGGATCTTCGTTTCCTGCAAACGGTTGTTGCATTGATCATGGTCTACGTTGCTCATCTCGCCACCGGCAGGCGGCAGCAGCACGGCACCCATCCTCACCAACGCGGATAAATGCCGCAGGTTCGCGACAGGGCATTGACGTCGATCCAGCTTCTGTGATTCCTTCGCTGCAAACCTTTGCAGGCTCGGGGGGTGAGTGCCGGTGCCGGTCGGGGCCATCGACCGCGGCCTCCACACCCGCGCCGGCACCCCTGCCGCACCGCGCGGCGGGTTGTTCGGCTGTCGGCAGGCGCCGGCCGAGGCCACCCGCCGGACCCGCGCCACGAACGACCCGGTTGATCGAGGAAAGAGCCCGACAATCGAACACCAGCCGTCGCGAAAAAGCGTTGAGAGACTGCGAATAACGCGCACGACTGTTCGGTGAGAACCGGACCGAATATTGGTCAGCTCGGCCGCCAGCGGCCGGGCAATACGCATTTCCCGAATAGGCTGCAACATACCTGCACACTCAATGCATTGACTCTCACCACTATGTCTCCCTACCGTTCGGGTATGGCTCATTTCCTATCCGTTACGCCGACGGATATCTGAGCCCGCCACCACCATCAGGGAGGCCCATGATGAAATCAACGAACCCTCGGGGTCGGCCGGGGCCGCGGCTGATCGCCGCGACGCTGGCCGCCGGTGCGCTCGCCGCCGCGGCGGTGCTCGTCGCCACCCCGCCCGCCTTCGCCGACACGCTGTTCGGTGACGACTTCTCCGACGGCAACTCGACCGGTTGGTCGCGGTCCGGGGGCAGTTGGTCGGTGGTGACCGACGGCTCACTGGCCTTTCGGCAGTCCGGCACCAGCAGCGACGCCCGGGCGTTGACCCCCGCCCCGGGCTGGGCGGACTACGGCGTCCAGGCGCGGATCAGGCCCACCGGGTTCGGCGGCACGAACCGGCACGCCGGGGTGATCGCCCGAGCACAGAACAGCAGCAGCTACTACGCGCTGGCGGTCACCGCCAGCGGCGGCGTGCAACTGCTCAAGCGGGCCGGCGGAGACCCGGTGGCGCTCGACTCGGCCGCCGGCGGCGTGACCACCGGCAGTTGGGCCACGCTGCGACTGGAGGCAGTGGGCAGCACACTGCGGGGCTACGTCAACGGCGCGCTGGTGGTCGAGGCGACCGACAGCGCGTTCGCCACCGGCCGGGCCGGGCTCGCCACGTCGTACGCCAGCGCCTCCTTCGACGACGTCCGGGTGGACACCGAGACCGGGGCGCCCGGGGAACCGCCGGGCGAGCCGACGCTGCCACCCACCGAGCCGCCACTGGACCCGGGCGCACCGCCGATCGGCTTCGCGTCGGTGAACGCGCTCGGCCAGAACGGCACCACCGGCGGCGCGGGTGGCCCGACCGTCACCGTCGACACCGCCGCCGAGTTCCTCGCCGCGATCGGCACCGTCGGCGCGTTGAACATCCGGGTCAGCGGAGTGATCGCACTGCCCGGCCCGATGCACGACGTGACCTCGGACAAGACGATCGTCGGCGTGGGTGCCAGCTCGGGCATCACCGGCGGCGGCCTGAACATCGGCCTGCCGGTGAGCACCGCGACCAGCCCACCGGCCAACGCCGTGCACAACGTGATCGTCCGTAATTTGAACTTCCGCAACACGGTGGACGACGCGATAAACGTGCAGATGTTCTCGCACCACATCTGGATCGACCACAACGACCTGGCGTACGGATACGACGGTCTGATCGACATCAAGCGCGGCGCCAGCTACGTCACGGTCTCCTGGAACCACACCCATCACCACACCAAGAACATGCTGCTCGGACACGACGACAGCAACGCCGCCCAGGACACCAGCTATCTGAAGGTGACCTACCACCACAACTGGTTCGACCGGACGCCGCAGCGCAACCCACGGGTCCGTTTCGGTGAGCCGGTGCACGTGTTCAACAACTACTTCGTCTACAACACCGACGTCGGGGTCGCCTGCCAGCTCAATTCGGGTTGCGTGGTCGAGGGCAACTACTTCGAGGACGTCGAGGTGCCGTGGTCGATCAGCTACGCCGGGGCCAAGGGTCGGCTGATCGCCCGGAACAACGTGCTCGCCGGCACCAGCGAGCCGGGTGACGCGGGCGGCACGGTGCAGGAGCCGAGCACCTACTACCCCTACACCGTCACCGACCCGAACACGATCAAGTCGGTCGTCTCGGCCGGCTCCGGCACCGGAAAGCTCGGCTACTAGCAGCGGCGACGGGGGCCGGACGACGGCACCGGCCCCAGCCAGCAAGGGACCACGCCGCTCACATTAATTGATGTCTATCGATTAATTACCACCACCAAGGAGGTTCCGTGCACACCACCGACACCTGGCGAAGGCATCGCCGAGGTCTCTTGATCACGATCGGGGCCGCGCTCGCCGCGGTCGCCCTCGCCCTCGGCATGGGCGCCACCGGCGCCTACGCCGACACCCTCTTCACCGACGACTTCGAGGACGGCAACGCCACCGGATGGACCGCGTCCGGGGGCAGCTGGACGGTCGCCACCGACGGCTCCCGCGTCTACCGGCAGTCCGGCACCAGCAGCGACGCCCGGTCGTTGGCCGGTACGGCGAGCTGGACCGACTACTCGGTCCAGGCCACCGTCAAACCGACCGCGTTCAACGGCTCCAACCGCTTCGTCGCGCTACTGGCCCGGGCGCAGAGCAGCACCAGCTACTACTACCTGGCCCTGCGCAGCAACAACACCGTCGAGCTCAAGCGGCTCAGCGGCGGCTCCAGCACCACGCTGGACAGCGCCAGCACCACGGTGACGGTCGGCACCGCGTACACGCTGCGGATCGACGTCGCGGGCAGCTCGCTGAAGGGCTACGTCAACGGCACGCTGCTGACCGAGGCGACCGACAGCCAGTTCGCCAGCGGCCGGATCGGCGTGGCCACCTTCAACGCCAGCGCGAACGTCGACAACGTCCAGGTCACCACCGCTACCCCCGGACCGGACCCGACCACCCCGACGCCAACCCCGACCGGCAACCCGGGCACGAACGTGGCCGACGGCTGGGCCTCGGTCGACGCCTGGGGTCAGAACGGCACCACCGGTGGGGCCGGCGGCCCGACCGTCACGGTGACCACCGCGGCGCAGTTCGTCGCCGAGGCGGCCTCGGCCGGCCCGAAGATCATCCAGGTCAGCGGCCTGATCGCCCTGCCCGGCCCGATGCACGAGGTCACCTCGGACAAGACGGTCGTCGGGCTCGGCGCCAACTCGGGCTTCACCGGCGGTGGCCTCAACATCGGCCTGCCGATCGACAACGCGGTCACCAGCCCGCCGGCGAACGCCGTCCACAACGTCATCCTGCGCAACCTGAACTTCCGCAACTGGGCGGACGACGCGATGAACGTGCAGATGTTCTCCCACCACATCTGGATCGACCACAACACCTGGACCACCGGCTCGGACGGCGGCCTCGACATCAAGCGCGGCTCGTCGTACGTGACGGTGTCCTACAACCACGCCGACGGCACCAACAAGAACATGCTGCTCGGGCACGACGACGGCAACGCCGCCCAGGACACCGGGCGGCTGAAGGTCTCCTACCACCACAACTTCTTCGACGAGACCCGCCAACGCAACCCCCGCGTCCGCTTCGGCGACCAGGTGCACGTCTACAGCAACTACTACCTCAACACCGGTGACTACGGCGTCGCCGCGACGGAGAACTCCGGCGTGATCGTGGAGGGCAACTACTTCGAGAACGTCGACGACCCGTACCACCTGGCCGAGGCCGACTCCGGCCCCGGTCGGCTCGTCGCCCGCAACAACTGCCTCGTCAACTCGGGCGCGGGCGAGACCGGCGGCAGCGTGACCAACCCGCCGTACGCGTACACCATCACCACCGCCTGCGACATCAAGGCCGTGGTGACCGCGCAGGCCGGGGTCGGCAGGGTCGGCCTGCCGGGCGGGCCGACCACCCCGCCCCCGACGACCTCTGCCCCGACCACCCCTCCCCCGACCACCCCGGCCCCGACTACCCCGCCGCCGACCACCCCGCCGCAGACCGGCCTGGTCGGCTGGGCCACCCAGAACGGTGGCACCACCGGCGGCGCGGGTGGTCAGACGGTCACCGTCTCCGACGGCCCGGCGCTCGCCGACGCCCTGGAGTCGGCGGCACCGCTGGTCATTCGGGTGCAGGGCTCGCTCACCATGCCGGACAAGATGAACGACGTCCGCTCCAACAAGACAGTGCTCGGCGTCGGCAACGCCACGCTCGACAACGGCCTGAACGTCAGCAGCGCCACAAACGTCATCATCCGCAACCTCACCTTCCGGGGCTGGGACGACGACGCGGTGAACGTACAGAACTCGCGCAACGTCTGGATCGACCACAACACCTTCGACGGCGGCTACGACGGCGCGTTGGACATCAAGCGGGAGTCCGACTTCGTGACCGTCTCGTGGAACCGGGTCATGAACCACACCAAGAGCATGTTGCTCGGCCACGACGACGGCTTCACGGCCGACATCGGGCACCTGCGCGTGACCTACCACCACAACTGGTTCGACGGCAGCAAGGAGCGGCACCCCCGGGTCCGGTTCGGTGACCCGGTGCACGTGTTCAACAACTACTACTTCGGGGCGGACTACGGCGTGGCGTCCACCATGGGGGCCGGCGTGCTCGTCGAGGGCAACTACTTCGAGAACGTGACCCGGCCGACCGCAGTCGGCTACGCCGAATCTGACCCGGGCGACCTCGTCCAGCGCGACAACGTCTTCGTCAACTCCGGTGCGCCGGAGAGCGCCGGCGATGTCGCCGCCATCCCGTACGCCTACCAGCTCGACGCCGCCAGCGGCGTGAAGGCGAGCGTCACCGCGGGTGCCGGCGCCGGACGCATCACTGTCTGACCCACCGGTGGGGCGGCGGTCGTCGGACCGCCGCCCCCTTCCCGTGCGCCTGCCGCTCACCCGGGCAGAAACCGTTATCCCGGCCCGGGCGGCCAGTCTCCTGAGGGGAAGGTGGGGGCAAGATCTCCCGCCACCACCGCGTCGGGTAGCGATGCGACCACACCGAGGAGTCGAGACGATGCGCACAGCCGGTCAGGGTGGAACGGACGCCGCGAAGGGAAATCGGGGCGTCCACGCGCAACCCGGACGCGGGTTGCTGGGCCGCCTCCCGATCGGTGCGAGGCGGCTGCTGTGGCCGCTCGCCGTGGCCGCCGTGGTCGTCGTACTGGTGACCGGGGTGATCGTCGTGGTCCAACCGACCGGGCCGGCGCCCGCTCCGGCGGCGGCCCCACAGGCCGTCGACGAGCTGCTGGCCACGGGCGCGGTATCCGCACCTGCCACCGCTACCACACCCACTGCCACGCCGAGCCCGACGAGAGCGACAGCGACGCCGATCCCGACGCCGACGGCGAAGCCGACGACCGGGCGCTCGGTCGCCCCGGCGGCACCCGCGGTGACCTCGAAGCGCAAGGGTGTCGGCGTGTGGACCTTCGACGGGGTCAGCCAGGCACTGGCCAGCTCCGGGGCGAGTTGGTACTACACCTGGGACGTGGCACACCCCGGCGTCACCAGCCCGAAGAACGCCGAGTTCGTCCCGATGATCTGGGGGGCGAAGAGCGTCACCGCCGGCAACCTGCAACGGGCCAAGCAGAACGGCGGTTACCTCCTCGGGTTCAACGAGCCGGACCTGAAGGGTCAGGCGGAGATGACAGTGGAGCAGGCGTTGGAGCTGTGGCCGCAGTTGGAGGCGACCGGGCTACCGCTGGGCAGCCCCGCGGTGGCCTGGGGCGGTGACCGGCCGGGCGAGTGGCTCGACCGCTTCATGGCCGGCGCGAAGCAGCGCGGCTACCGCGTCGACTTCATCGCCCTGCACTGGTACGGCGGCGACTTCACCACCGCCAACGCGGTCAACCAGCTCCGGTCGTACCTCCAGGCGGTGCACGACCGTTACCGGCTGCCGGTCTGGCTCACCGAGTTCGCCCTGATCGACTTCGCCAACGGCGTTCGCTTCCCGACCCAGGCGCAGCAGGCCGCGTTCCTCACCGCGGCGACCCGGATGCTGGGCGGCCTGTCCTGGCTGCACCGGTACGCGTGGTTCGGCCTGCCCGCCACCGACAAGGACCAGACCGGGCTCTTCCGCACCGGCAGCGAGGCCACCGCCGTCGGCCGCGCCTACCAGGCCGCGCGCTGAGGACGGCTACGCCTGATCCACGTGGTCCCGCCACGAGTGGCGCGGCTCGTATCCCAGGACCCGGCGTGCCTTGTCGATGCTGAGCAGGGTCTCGTGCTCGCCCAGCTCCTTGCGGATCTCGACGCCCGGGTAGACCTCGGCCAGCAGGCTGGCGCTGGACCTGCTCATGACGGTGTCGGCGTTGGCGATGATGAACACGTCGGCGCCGGGCCGGTCGTGGGCGAGGGCGCGCTCGACCGCCTGGGCCCCGTCCCGGGCGTCGATGTAACCCCACAGGTTCCACCGGCGCAGCCGCGGGTCGGCGTCGAAAGAGGGGAACGGCGCGTAGTCCTCGACGTCCATCACGTTGGAGAAGCGCAGACCCACCATGACCAGCTCCGGGTCCCAGCGGCAGAAGTGCCGGGCCATCTCCTCCTCAAGGGCCTTGTTCAGCGAGTACGTCGACTCGGGCCGCGGCGCGTACTTCTCGTCGACGGGCGCGTACGGCGGTGGGGTGTCGAACGGCAGCCCGAGCACCGTCTCGCTCGACGCCCACACCACCCGCTTGATGCCGGCCGCCCTGGCCGCGGCGAAGACGTTGTACGTGGCGGCGGAGTTGTTGGCGAACGTGGCCGCGTTCGACATCAGCCCGGGGGCCGGGACCGCCGCCAGGTGCACGATCGCCTCCACCCCACCGGCGTGCTCGTCGGAACCACCGGTGAACGCCTCCACCACCTGCCCGTAGTCGGTCAGGTCGACCAGGAGGAACTCGCCGTTGACGTCCCGCGGGTCGCGGCCACCGGCGCGGTCCACCGCGAGCACGTCGACGCCCACGGCACGCAGGTGGGCGACCACGGCACGGCCGAGCTTGCCGGTGGCACCGGTGACGACGACACGCCTGGGCAGTGCGGAGTTGGTCATCACCACATCTTCGCCGCCAGGGGCCGGAGGTCGGCACGGGGGTCCCGCGCCACCTGCGGCGGTGGGCCTCAACTCCTCATACCACGGTGGTCAGGATGGTTGGGTGCGTAACGTGCAGGGGTAACCCTGACGCGACGAGGAGAGACTGCATGTCCAAGCCACCGCTGCCCGAGCCCGCGATCGCCATGCTCCAGAAGGCGAACCCGGCCGTGATGACCACGCTTCGCAATGGCGGTCAGCCGGTCTCCGCCGCCACCTGGTACCTGTGGGAGGACGGCCGGATCCTGGTGAACATGGACGAGAGCCGCCGCCGGCTGGAGCACGTCCGCAACGATCCCCGGGTGTCGCTCACCGTGCTCGACGAGGCCGGCTGGTACACCCACGTCAGCATCATCGGGCACGTCGCCGAGCTGCGCGCCGACGAGGACCTGGCGGACATCGACCGGTTGTCGAAGCACTACACCGGCAACGCGTACCCGCGCCGGGAACGTGCCCGGGTCAGCGCTCTGATCGAGATCGACCGCTGGCACGGTTGGGGCTCGCTCAAGGACAACGACCAGGTCGGCTGACCACTGCCGCCCGCCCTGTCGCCCGGACGGCTGCCGTCCGGGCGACAGGGCACCGACCGGTCAACCCTTGACCGTGGAGTGTGGTCGGCTTAACTTCATCAATCAGATAAGTGTCTTTACTGATTGTGCGCCAACCCACGTGGGAGTGTGCCGATGCGACAGTTCCGCCACCGCCGTCTCACCGCCGTCGTCGCCCTGGCGACCCTGTTGATCACCGCCACCCCGCCCACCGCCGCCAGTGCCGGTGACCACCAGCAAGGCCGCGCCGGCTACCACCGGGTCGGCTACTTCACCCAGTGGGGCATCTACGGGCGGGCCTTCCCGGTCAAGAAGCTCGACACCTCCGGGGCGGCGAGCCGCCTCACCCACGTCAACTACGCCTTCGGCAACGTCAGCGAGGACGGACGCTGCTACCTCGACGGCGGGCCGGGCGAGGGCGACGCCTGGGCCGACTACCAGCGACCCGTCCCCGCGGAGGAGAGCGTCGACGGCGTCGCCGACGCCCCCGGTCAGGCGCTCAACGGCAACTTCGGCCAACTCGCCAAACTGAAGGCCAAGCACCCCAACCTCAAGGTGCTGATCTCGCTGGGCGGCTGGAGCTGGTCGACGTACTTCTCGAACGCGGCCCGCACCGACGCCTCCCGCAAGGCGTTCGTCGCGTCCTGCATCGACCTCTACCTCAAGGGCAACCTCCCGGGGGCCCCGGGCGCCGCCGCCGGGGTCTTCGACGGCGTCGACCTCGACTGGGAGTGGCCCAACTGGGCGGGCGAGCCCGGCAACGTCATCCGCCCCGAGGACCGGGAGAACTTCACCAAGCTGCTCGCCGAGTTCCGCCGGCAGCTCGACGCGTACGGACGCACGACCCGGGCACACCACCCGCTCACCGCGTTCCTGCCGGCCAACCCGGCCACCATGGACGCCGGCTACGAGGGCCGCAAGATCTTCAAGTACCTGGACTTCGCCACCGTGCAGGGGTACGACTTCCACGGCGGCTGGGAGGCGGTGGCCAACCAGCAGTCGGCGCTGCGCGTACCGGCCGGATCGCCGGACAACCCCGACTTCTCCGTCGAGGTCGCCATCGACGGCTGGATCGCCCGGGGCGCGCCGCGCGACAAACTCGTTCTCGGCATCCCGTACTACGGTCGGGGCTGGACCGGCGTCACCGGCGGCGGCAACGGCCTCTTCCAACCGGCCACCGGGCCCGCGCCGGCCACCTTCGAGCCCGGCTACGAGGACTACAAACAGCTCAAGACCCTGGCCGGCAACGGCTACACAGTGCACCGCGACCTGCGCGCCGGGCACGCCTGGCTCTTCGACGGTACGACGTTCTGGACGTACGACGATCCGGCCGTCGTGTTGCAGAAGACGCTCTACATCCGCCGAGCCGGTCTGGCCGGCGCGATGATCTGGTCGCTCGACGGCGACGACGACAACGCCACGCTGACCAAGACCATCGGGCTCGGCCTCACGACCTGGTAGGGGTATCCCTCACGGACTGTTTTGAGGGGTGACCGCGCGCACCGCGGCGTCGATGAGCGCGGTCACCTGGTCCATGTCACGCGCCTGACGAACGTCCACGTCGGCCGTCCATCCGTTGGGCCGGGCGAGCCGCACCGTCACGTCCTCACGGCGGTGGATGAGCCAGCCGGCGATCGCCTGCACCAGCACCATGGCCGCGCCCGCGTCGTCGACCGCCACCCTCAGCGGGGACGTGCCGTCGGCCGACGGCTCACCGGCCGGCGTCTCACCGGCCGGCGTCTCACCAGCCCGTGGCTCACCGGTCGGTGGCGAGGTCACCCCGTCGCGCAGCCGGTCCTCGGCGCGCAGCCAGGACGCCAGAGAGCGCCGAGCATCGGCGGACGGCAGATCCGGATGAACCGAGAGGGTGATCATCTCTGGCATGTGTCCTCCTCCTCAGACGACGACAGGCACACGCCACCATCCTGCCACTCCGCATCGGAACCGGCACGCCGTGTAGTCAGCAATGTCGATCAGACCTTGACCGCCGTGTCGGCGGGTTCATAGGCTCCGGCCACTGCGAGGCTCTCCCCGAGAAGGGACCCGAAACATGGCCCCATCGTCACGTCCGTTCTGGATGGTCCCCCCGAGACGGCTGGCGGGTGCCGCCACGATCGCGCTCCTGCTCGGCCTGACCCCCCTGCTCGGCGGCACGCCGGCAGCGAGCGCCGCGCGGCCCGCACCGTGCGTCGACGACCCGACCGCCCGGTTGGGCACGGTGCCCGCACCGGAGGCCGTGTTCGGCTTCCCGCTCGGCGTGGGTCAGGAGCGGGTCGTCACCAACGAGGAGGTCCGCACCTACCTGACGGCTGTCGACCGCGCCTCGGACCGGGTCGTCACCGGAGTGCTGGGCACCAGCGTGACCGGTCAGCCCCTGCCGTACGCGGTGGTGTCGAACGAGCGCAACGTGCGGCCCGCAGCGCTGCGCCGGATCGCCGACGACGTACGGGACCTGCGTGATCCACGTCGGACCAGCGCGCGGACGGCCGCCCGGACGGCGAAGGACAGCCCGGCCATCGTCTGGGTCACGGCGAACGTGCACGGTGGCGAGAAGAGCGGCACCGACGCGGCCCTCAAGACGCTGTACGAGTTGGCGGCGGGCCTGTCCTGCGCGGTCGCGGACCGCAACGACAACCTGGTCACCATCATCGTGCCGACCCAGAACCCGGACGGCCGCGACGCGACCCGGCGGCAGAACGAGTTCGGCTTCGACCTGAACCGGGACTGGTTCGCCCGCACCCAGCAGGAGACCGACGGCAAGCTCGAACTGCTGCGCCGCTACCCGCCGCAGGTATTCGTCGACGCCCACGAGATGGGCGGCCGGCAGTACTTCTTCCCGCCCAACGCCGACCCGATCCACCACGAGATCGCCGGCGAGGCGGTGGACTGGATCAACCGGATCGGCGAGGCCAACAAGGCCGGCTTCGGCTACAACGGCGCCTGCGACGAGACAGTCACCACCGAGTGCTACTTCAACTACGACACGTACGACATGTTCTTCATGGGTTACGGCGACACGGTGCCGACCACCGGCTTCGGCGCGGCCGGCATGACGTACGAGAAGGGCAGCGGGTCGGCGGTGGCCGACCGGGTCCAGCAGCAGTTCCACACCCAGTGGTCGACGTTGGGTTGGGCCGCCGCGAACAAGCGCGAGGTGCTCAGCGGCTACTTCGACATCTGGACCGACGCGCTCGCTCAGGGCCGGGCGGGCACCCTGGAGCCGAACGAGGTGGTGCAGCCCACGAACGAGGTCCAGTTCCCCGTACCGGACATCAAGATCCGCTCGTACTTCCTGCTGCCGGACCGGCAGCTCGCCGACGTCCGCCAGCTCGTCGAGCGGCTGCGCCGGATGGACGTCGAGGTGTACGAGGTGCAGAAGCCGACCCGGGTCCCGACCGCGCGGGTCTTCGGCGGGCGGACCGCCACGAACGTGACGGTGCCCAGGGGCGCGTACTGGATCCCGATGGACCAGCCGCAGAAGCACTGGATCCAGGCCATCATGGGCGAGGACCCGTACACGCCGTTCCCCTACTTCTACGACGTGTCGTCCTGGAGCAACCCGCTGCTGATGGGCATCTCCACCATCTACACCGGCGACAACGTCCGGCCGCAGGCCCAGCTCGTCCGCGCGATCTCCGGCGGCCGGACCGCCCCGGCCTGGCCGTGGGGCTCCTACACGTACCCGCTCGACTCGGCGGCCGCCGCGGAGCTGACGTTCAGCCTGCTCGGTCGCGGCGTTCCGCTCGTACGGGACCTGACGACCAGCCGGGTCGCCATCCCGGCGACCAAGCTGAGCCGCACTGTCGACGAGCTGGCCGAGTCGTTCGGGGTGACCCTCACCCCGGGCGGGCGACCCACCGGCATCCCGCTCGCCCTGCCCGACGTGGGGCTGTTCCAGGGCACCGGCATCTCCACCACCTCCGGCTCGCACGGCGAGGCCCGCTACGTCCTCGGCAAGCGGTGGGGGCTCGACCTCACAGCGGTCACCACTGCCGACATCAACGACAACACCGAGGCGTTCACCGGGCGTACCGTGCTGCTGGTCCCCGACGGCAGCAGCGCGACCGGCGGCCTGACCGCGACCGGTCAGGCCAACCTGCGCGACTGGATCGCCCAGGGCCACACCTACCTCGGGCTGCGCAACGAGGGCACCCGGCTGGCCCGCGCCGCAGGGCTCACCTCCACCACCGAGAAGACCAAACCGGCCGACTACCTGGTGATCGGCTCGCACCTGCGGGTCGACGTGGACACCGACAGCCCGGTCGCGCTGGGACGCCCGGCGGAGGACTTCGAGTTCAACAACAGCGACCCGATCCTCAACCCGAGCACCACCGGGACGAACGTGCTCAGCTACCCGACGGGTGACACGTTCTGGGCCAACGGCTACACCGTCGGCGAGGACGCCCTGAAGGGCACGGCGGCAGTGGTCGACGAGCCGACCGGTGCCGGGCGGGCGGTGCTGTTCGCGTTCAATCCGCTCTTCCGGGCGTACAACGAGAATGGCCTGCACCTGGTTGCCAACGCGCTGCTCTACCCAGCGGGCACGCCGGCCGCCCGGCGCACGGCGGGCATCGACCCGGCGCGCGCCAGCGCCGCCGCCGCGCCGGTCACGCCGGACCTGGGCGGCGGGTGGCGGCCGATCACCGTCGAGGTGGCGGCGAGCGACCTGCCGCGCACCCGGGCCATCGTCGAACGCTTCACCACCGACGCGAGGACGTCCGCGAAGGACAGCTCGGCGTACGTGGTGATCCCCAACCCGCAGGGCCTCCAGGTCGACGAACACCCGTTCGCGAGCGAGCTGGTACGCGCGCTACGCGAGGCCAAGGTGCCGCTGCGGTCGGTGGTCGGCTGACGAATCCCGCACAGCGAAGCGCCCGTCCCTCGATTGGGGACGGGCGCTTCGCTGTGTTGAGCGGCTACGACCGCCGGGCGACCTCGGTGACGAACGCCCGCCAGGCCACCGGCCCGAAGAGCAGCGCCGGCCCGGTCGGGTCCTTGGAGTCCCGCACCCCGACGACGCCCGGCAGGTTGTCCGCGACCTCGACGCAGTTTCCGCCGCCGGAGCCGCTGCGGGTGGACGTGCGCCACACAGCGCCGATCAGGTCCATGACGTCACCACTTCCTTCATCAGATCCAGTGACTGCCGGCGGGGTAGCGCTTCGCTACGAACCATCTCCCACCTCGACATGAGGGTATCCACATCGTCGTCGCGGTCGATGACCACGCCACCGAGTTGGTTCTCCATCTCGGCCACCCACTTGTGGTCGGGCAGTCGCGCCAGGCTGAACGGCCCGGTCAGGCCGACGTGCATGCTGACCTCGTCCGGCAACAGGTGAACACTGATGTTCGGTCGCTCCGCGAGGGTGGTCAACTGCTTGATCTGCCCCGCCATGATGTCGCGGAAGTCCGCGCGGGCGCGCCGGAGCACCGACTCGGCGATGACGGCGACGAAGTGCGGGGCGGTCGCTTTCGTGAGGCTTTCCTGCCGGCCGATCCGGTGGGCGAGCCGCTTCTCGACCTCGTCGTCGCTCAACGTGTCGTTGCAGCGGATGACGGCACGGGCATAGCTCTCCGTCTGGAGCAGGCCCGGTACCAGGCTCGGCTGGAAGCACCGGAGCTGCGTCGCGGTGCGCTCCGCGTCGAGCCACGGCAGGAACCAGGACGGGGTGCCGAGCTTGCCCACCATGCGCTCGAACAGGCCGCCGTTCTTGAGTGCCCGGTCGGCGCCCTTGATGAAGTCCATCGTCAGCGCCCGCGTCTCACTCTCCACGGCGCTGACATGGGAGGCGCTGAAACCGGCACCCCGGCCGAAAGACTCCTGGGTCATCCCCGCGGCCCCCCGGGCCCGGCGGATCTCACCCACGATGAACGCGGCGAGCGGGTGCGGCAAGTCGGCCATGCGAAGCTCCCCCAACCGGAAGATCGACTACTCACGCCGCTTACCGGCGTGGCACGTTTCGCCAGCTCACTCCGCACCGGCGAAACACCGCCCGAGCGTAGCGACCTCCACAGCGGAGTGTCACCAACGGCGCGACAGGCCGCGATCCCACGCTGAGGTCGGCAACGATTCACGCGGGCGGTGACGAGGACGCAGCTCCCGAGGGCAGCTTGTCCGGGTCGACGATCAGGTCGATGGCAGCAATGCGATCGCCGCGAATGGTGACGCCGACCACGGCGACGAGCTTGCCGCTCCGGTCCCGGGCGACGACGCCAGCGAGCCCGTTGACAAGCGCGGGAACGCAGAGGCGCGCGAATCGTGGCCCCGCGTCGGCGGCGCGGGCGGCCACGGCGTGCGCGCCGGTGAGCAGGGCGGGTGCGAGCCGCGCTCGGCGTCCGTGGTCGGCACGGAACACCACGTCGGGGTCCAGCAGAGCCAGCAGAGCGTCGAAGTCACCGGCGCGGGCGGCGGCCAGAAACGCGTCGACGACACGTCGCTGGGCGGGCAGTCCCACCCTGGGCTGCGAGGCATGTTCACGCAGTCGTCGCCGGGCTCGGCTGGCCAGTTGCCTGGTGGCCGCTGGTGTACGCCCCACGACGGTGGCGACCTGCTCGAACGGCATACCGAACATGTCGTGCAACACCACCGCGAGCCGCTCGGCGGGCTCAAGGCTGTCCAGCACCACAAGCAACGCGATGCCGACCGCGTCGGCGTGCAGGCTGGCCGCCTCCGGATCACCGTACTCGCTGACCAGCGGCTCCCAGGTCGCGCCGAGCAACTCGCGGCGCGCCTGCCGGGCCCGCAGCATGTCGATGCACACCCGGCCGACGAGCGTGGTCAGCCACGCCGCGGGATTGGTGATCGTGGCCGGGTCGGCGCGCGTGGTACGCAGCCACGACTCCTGCAACGCGTCGTCGACCTCGGTCGGCGACCCCAGCAACCGGTAGGCGACAGACCGCAGACGCGTGTGGTGTTGTGCGAACTGCTCCGCGAACCACTGCTGGTCGTCCATCTCTTTATTTCCCGAACGCTTCGCGGCGCAGCATCGCCCAGAGTGTCGGAGCGCCCTCCGCTGTGGTGACAGCCACGGTCCGGTCGACCCACGCGGTGTCGGTGGCCTGGGCCAGTAGGCAGGCCGCCAGGTCCGCCCGGCTGGTGAAGACACCGTCGGCGCGATTCTCGGAGAGCCGGTAGCGGGTGATGTTGTCGCTGTCGAAGAGCCCCGACGGGCGCACGATCGTCCAGTCGAGGTTGCTGTCGCGCACAAGCGCCTCCATGACGCGCATGTCGTCGTAGGTGGTCCTGCCGATGGTGGCTGTGACCAACGGCTGGATGACGCGGTTGAGGAGGAAGCCGCCCTCGGCGTGGTGATGCGGCTCGGTGGCGCTGGAACTGACCACCACGAGCCGCCGCACACTCGCCCGGCGCATGGCGGCCAGGACCGTCGCGGTGCTACGGCTGTAGAGCATCACCGGTTGCCGGGTGAACGGCACTCCGAGCGTCGACAGCACCACCTCGGCGCCACCCACCGGAGCCTCCACTGTGACATCGGCGGCCACCACTTCCAGACCCGGACCGCTGACCGGGAACGACTGCGGCTGCCGGGTCACCGCCCGTACCTCATGGCCGGCGTCCAACGCCTGCTGTACCAGGCGACGGCCCGTGCCCCCGTTCGCGCCTAGAACGACGATACGCATCCGGTGTGCTCCCTCCCGAGGTGGTCTTTCGAAGGGAACGTCGATCCACGCGGTTCGGTTGTGACAAACCGCAGGTCACGGCGAGGGACGTGCGGCCACCTGTTGACCGGAGGTCCGGCCGGCCCGAGCGAACGGGCCAGCCGGACCACGGCTGTGGTGTCAGCCGGTCGTGCAGACGGTGCCGTTGAGGGTGAACGCCGTGGGCAGCACGTTCGGCCCGCTGTACGCCCCGACGAAGCCGGCGCTCACGCTGCCGCCCGCCGCGATCTGCCGGTTGTCGTCGGTGGGTGTGACCCGGACGGCGGTGCCGACCTGCTCCCAGGTGGCGCTCCACCCGCTGCTCACCTGCTGCCAGCCGGTGGGCCAGGTCCAGGTGAGCGTCCAGCCGTTGATCGGGCTGGTGCCGTTGTTGACGATCTCGACACCGCCGATGTAGCCGTTGCCCCAGTCGTTGTTCGTGGTGAAGCGGACGGTGCACGAGCCGTCGGCGGGACTGCCGGTGGCGAAGGTGAGCGGCGGTGAGGCCCAGGACACCCGGCCGGCGGTGTCGCGGGCCAACACGTTGACTGTGTACCTGCTGCCCGGCACCAGGTTGTCGACAGTGAACGAGGTGCTCGTCGACTCGCCGAGCTGCTCGCTCACCGCGCCGTGCTGCCGGTACACCTCGTACTTGGCGATCGGGCTGCGGCCCGGGGTCGCCGCCGGCCAGGAGATCGTCGCGGCGCGGTCGGTGACGTCACTGACGGTGGGTTGGCCCGGCGCCGAGGGGCCGCCGGCGGTCGCGCCGGCCGGGCGCAGCACGAGCGTCGTCAACGAGTACGCCGGCAGGGTCCGACTGGTCGCGGAGCCGGACTGGCTGGTGGCGATGCCGCTGGCGCCGTTGGTGAGGGTGGAGACGGTCGGCGCGGCGGCGGACGGGGTGAACCCGGCGTAGTCGATGGCGACCTGGTGCGCCGCGTCCGGGTCCTTGTTGACGAGCAGCACCGCGAGATCGCCGTTGCCCCGGCGCACGGCGTGCGCGGTGACCAGCGGTTCGTCGGTGCCTGCGCGGACGAACTGGTCGCCGGCCCTGGCGAACAGCTTCATCATGGTCAGCCCGTGGTACGGCGCGAACGGTGTGTTCAGTGGCGGCTCGCAGACCGAGCCGTCGGCGGTGCAGGTGCCGCTGGAGAGCATCCCGAAGTCGTTGTAGTCGGTCTGGCCGGCCACCTCCGACACGGTGCCGATGCCGTTGTGCACGTTCCACCACTGCACGGTGAAGATGCCGTTCTCCAGCAGCTCGCTGTAGGCGTCGGCCAGGAAGAGCGCGGCGGGTTGGGTGGCCCGGCCGGCATCGACGTTCAGCTCGGTGAGGCTGATGCCGATGCGGTCGGCGTTCGGGCCGGCGTACCGGCTGATCTGCTGCCGGAGCAGGTACGTCGCGTCGGGGATGTGGCTGGTGCGGGCCAGGGACTCGGCGGCGGTGCCGCCCGGGTACCAGTGCACGTCCACGAAGTCGATCTTCGGGCCAGCGAGGGAGAGCACCGTCTGGTTCCACGGGCCCGGGTCGCTGCCGGCGGTGATCCCGTCCGGCCAGTTGCCCGGCATCGTCAGCACCGCGCCGACCTTGACACTCGGGTCGACCGCCTTCATGGCGTCGGCGTACTCGACGACGAGCCGCGCGTACTGTGTCGCGCTCTTGTCCGGGTGGTCGTCGGCCTCCCAGGCCGACCCGTAGTGGCCGTTGCCGTAGTTCTCGTTGCCGACGGCCCAGTACCGCGCGCCGTAGCCCTTCGTCACGTTGGCGTACCGCACCCAGTCGGCCGCCTCGGCGGGAGTCCCGGTGCCGTAGTTCGCGATGATCATCGGCTGTGCGCCGACCCGCTTGACCGCCGCCATGAAGGTGTCGAAGTCGGTCCCCGGCGCGACGTAGCCGCCGGGCGCGGTGTGGTCCTTCCAGTGGTAGATGTCGGCGTACGAGCCGCCGGGGTACCGCATCATCTGCACACCGGCGTCGCGCAGGAGGTCCGACGTCGCCGTGGTGCCCAGGTTCTGGTCCCAGATGGCGTGGTTGACGCCCAGTGCGGTGTCGGGCACGGTCGCCAGCCCCGCGCGGGCGTTGACGGTCACGGTGACCGGGTCGGGAGCCGCGCTGGCCGTCGGCGGGTTGATGCCGGCGAGCGCGGTCGCGGCGAGCAGCGCGCTCGCCACGAGGGACACGCGCCTCTTCTGGTTCTGCATGGGCTGGGGTTCCTTCGCGGGAATGAGTGCACGGATGGCTCTCGGCGGTCCATCGCTCGTCGCACCGTCCCCCAGCACCCGTACCGGATCCTGGTTGCCCATCGGACGGACATCGGCCCCGCGCGCGGCCTGTCATCGACGCACAAGAATGTCACGGTCGGCTCGGGAATCTCAAGGCCGAGCCGGTCGGCTGACGTCATACGTTACAGCTTGACGAACGGCATGTTATCGCTCACAGTCGATGTCGAGGCGAACAGCGTTCGCGGCTCGCCGGGAGAGCCCCCGCTGGTCAGCCTCGGTGTCACGACGTCCCCGGGCAGGCGGGCGTCGCATCAGGACTTGACCGCGGCTGCCGACGACGCGCGGCGGACGACGCGCGTCCGCGCCCCACCGGAGCACCCCGTGCTGCCGCCGAGTCCCCGACCCAGCACAAGAGGAAGCGCCGATGAAATCAAGGATCGCACTGCTGGCCGCCGCGCTCGCGACGGCCCTGGCGACGACGACGGCCGTGGTCACGGCCGCCACCCCAGCGTCGGCCGCGACGCTCACCCAGGTGACCAACTTCGGCACCAACCCGACGAACCTACAGATGCACCTGTACGTGCCGGACCGGGTCGCGGCCCAGCCGGCCCTCCTCCTCGCCCTGCACTACTGCACCGGCAGTGGCCCGGCGGTGCACTCCGGCTTTGGGCTCAGCACCCTCGCCGACCGCTACGGCTTCATCGTGATCTACCCGTCGGTGACCCGGAGCAGCAAGTGTTGGGACGTCTCCTCCCCGCAGGCGCTGCGGCGGGACGGCGGCAGCGACCCCATCGGCCTCAAGTCCATGGTCGACTACGTCCGGGCCCGCTACCCGGTCGACGCCAACCGGATCGCCGTGGGTGGCTTCTCCTCCGGCGCCATGATGACGAACGTCATGGTCGGCCTCTACCCGGACCTGTTCAACGCCGGCTTCAGTTCCTCCGGGGTCCCGTTCGGCTGCTTCGCCACCACGAACGGCGCCGAGTGGAACAGCGAGTGCTCCGGCGGGCGCATCGTCCGGACCCCGCAACAGTGGGGTGACCTGGTGCGCAACGCCTACCCCGGCTACACCGGCAAACGCCCCCGGGTGCAGATCTGGCACGGCACCACCGACACCACCCTGAGCTACGTCAACTTCGGCGAACAGATCAAGCAGTGGACGAACGTCCAGGGCGTGTCGCAGACCCCCGCCTACACCGACTCGCCGCAGACCAGCGCCACCCGCACCCGCTACGGAGGCACCGGCGGCACGGCACCGGTGGAGGCCATCAGCTTCCAGGGGTACGGCCACTCGATTCCGTTCGACGCCGCGCAGGCCATTCGGTTCCTCGGATTCGACACCACGAGTCCCACCACACCGCCACCGAACCCGACCACCCCGCCACCGGGCGGCACGGCAGGGCCGCTGCGCAACGTCAACGCCGGTCGTTGCCTGGACGTCCCGTCGAGGTCGCAGACGAACGGCACCCAGGTCGCGTTGTGGGACTGCAACGGCGGCACCAACCAGCAGTGGACGCCGACCGCCGCGAAGCAACTCCAGGTGTACGGCACGAAGTGCCTGGACGCCGAGGGCGCGGGGACCACGTCGGGCACCCGGGCGATCATCTGGGACTGCAACGGCGGCACCAACCAGCAGTGGAACCTCAACACCGACGGCACGGTCACCGGGGTGCAGTCCGGCCTGTGCCTCACACCGAACGCGGCCGGCACCGCCAACGGCGCCCAGGTGGTCCTCTCGACCTGCAACGGCACGAACAGCCAGCGGTGGACCCGAAGCTGATGCGGTGAGCGGCACCGACGTACCCCGTTTGTCGCTCGGACGACCGGTGGCCCGGCTCGGGAGCCTTCCCGAGCCGGGCCATTGGTCTGGTCGTGGCCGCCGGTGGTGGGTGTGCCTCAGCCCACATGGGAGTCCCGCTGCTCGGGCCCGGACTCCGAACAGCGGGACTACCAGACGCCCCGGCCACCCTGCCGCGAACCGATAATGGCCCCGGCTGTTGCTCTGCCCCGCGCGTCTGTGGCCGACCATGCCTCGAACGGACGGCGCGCGGGTCACCCGGTGGTGAGCCGGGGCCGTCCCGCGTCGGCCACGTCCCACCCGCCCCACGCCGTCGGCGTCTCCGGATCAGGAGTCGGTGCGCTCACCCGGAGCCAGTCGAGAATCGACGACTGTCGGCCACGTTAGCGCTAACAGGACACGCATGTCCATAGACAATTATCGTTGCCGAGGGGCGTCATCGGTCGAGGCGCAGCAGGTGACGGCCGGGGAACGGGCCGCCAGGGGCTACGCCGACGATGCCGGCCGTCGCGGTGGCGCGGCACTGTCGCGCACGATGAGCTCGGTGGCGAGTTCGACCCGAGGGCTTTCGGTCTTCTCCCCGCCGGCGAGGCGCAGCACGGTCCGTGCGGCCAACATCCCCATCTCGGCCAGGGGTTGACGGACGGTGGTCAGCGGCGGCGAACACCACCGGACCTCCGGCAGGTCGTCGAAGCCGACCACGCTGATGTCGTCGGGCACCCGCAGCCCGCGCTTGCGGACCGCCTCGTAGACGCCGAGCGCCATCTGGTCGCTGGAGGCGAAGATGGCGGTCGGCGGGTCGGGCAGGGCCAGCAACTGCGTACCGGCGCTGAAGCCGGCCTCGTGGTAGAAGTTGCCGGGGCGGATGAGGTTGTCGTCGACGGGAATGTCGGCGGCGCCGAGGGCGGCACGGTAGCCGTCCATCCGAGCCCGACTGCACATCAGGTGCGGTGGCCCGGCGATGAAGCCGATCCGGCGGTGGCCGAGGCTGATCAGGTACTGGTTGGCGCTCAGGCTGCCGGCCCAGTTGGTGGCGCCGATGGTGGGCGACTCCTGCGGGTCGACTCCGGCCGGGTCGATGATGACCACCGGCAGGTGGAGGCGACGCAACTCGGCCTGCAACGGTGGGTTCACCATCGAGGTCACGAAGATGATGCCCTCGGTGGAGCGCGTCCGCATGTTGTCGAGCCACTGCTTGGCCGAGGAGATGCGCCAGTGGATGGCCGACACCACGGTGCCGACGCCGCTGGTCTGGCCGACGTCCTCCACCCCACGGATGATCTCCACGGCCCACGGGCTGTCCAGGTCGTTGAAGACCAGGTCGATGAGCGCGGCGTCGGTGCGCCGGGCCGGCGACCGGCGGCGGTAGCCGTGCCGGTTGAGCAGCGCCTCGACACGTTCCCGGGTGTCCGGGGCGACGTCGGACCGCCCGTTGATGACCCGGGAGACCGTGGGCACAGAGACACCGGCCAACCGCGCGATCATCGCGATGGTGACGTTTCGGCCGTTCTCCGCGCCCACGGTCGCTCCTTCGTCTGCCGGGAAGCTTCAGGTCTGCTCGCGGTGCTGCGATGTCATCCCTTGACGCTGCCGGTGAGGCCGCCGATGAGCTGCCGTTCGGCCACGGCGTAGAAGCCCAGGGCCGGCAGCATGGACAGCACGACGTACGCCAGCACCCGGGCGGTGTCGTCGGCGTACTGGCCCTGGAACGCCTGGACCCCGACGGGGAGGGTCCACCAGCTCTGGTCGCTGAACACGACAAGCGGGAGCATGAAGTTGTTCCAGCTTGTCACGATGGCCAGCACCGACACGGTGGCCAGGGCGGGACGGGCCATCGGCAGCAGGACCCGCCAGAAGAACCCGAACGAGCCGCAGCCGTCGAGGACGGCGGCCTCCTCGACCTCGGCCGGGATGGTGCGGAAGAACTGGCGCAGGATGATGATGGTGATCGGCAGCCCGAAGGCGGCCTGGGGCAGGATGACGCCGAGCGGGTTGTCCAGCAGGCCCATGCCGCGCAGCAGGACGAACAGCGGCAGGATGGCCACCGCGAACGGGAACATCAGGCCGATCGCGAACAGCGTCACCAGGAACTCGCGGCCCCGGAAGGCGTAGCGAGCGAAGACGAACGCGGCCATCGCCGCCGCGCCGACGACGATGACGGTGCTGCTCACCGCGATGAGGAGACTGTTGCCGAGCTGCCGCCAGAACACGCCGTTGCTGAGGATGTCGAGGTAGTTCGGCACCCAGGGGTCGGGCCAGCCCAGCGGGTTGGTGGACAGTTGGCCGTTGTCCTTGAAGCCGCCGAGCACGCCGAACCACACCGGCACGACGATGAGCGCGCCGACGGCGATGCAGACGAGGTGCAGCACGACGCTGCGGGTCCGCTGGGCACGGCTCGCCGTGGCGGTCATCGCTGGCCTCCCTGGTTGGTGATCGCGCCCGCGGTGTCACGACGCAGCACGATGCGTTGGTAGAACAGGGCGAAGACGAGGCTCAGCAGGAACATGACGATGCTGATGGCGCTCGCGTAGCCAACCTCGAAGCGGCGGAAGCCGTACTGGTACATCGTGACGGCCAGCGTCTCCGAGGTGTGGATCGGACCACCGCCGGTGAGCACCCAGACCATGTCGAACAGTTGGATGGTGCCGATGACGGACAGGAAGATGCTGATCCGGATCGTCGGGCCGAGCAGGGGCAGGGTGACGTGTCGGAACGCCTGCCAGGCGGTGGCGCCGTCGGTGACCGCGGCCTCGGACAACTCCTTGGGGATGCCCTGTCGGGCGGCCAGGAAGAGCATCATGTAGAGGCCGAAGTACTTCCAGGACACCACCAGGAAGACGGCGAACAGCACGGTGTCCGGGTCGGCGAAGACCGCGCCGGCGTCGGCGCCCAACCACCGGGAGACCCCCTCGCCCAGCCCTCGGTTCGGTGAGAAGACCAGGGTGAACAGGACGGCCGTGGTGACCTCGGAGAGCACGTACGGGGCGAAGAAGATCAGCCGGTAGAGGGCCCGGCCGCGAAGCGGCTGGTTGAGGAGCATGGCCAGGGCCAGCGCGGCCGGAAGCTGCACGACCAGGGACAGCACCACGAGCACGAGGCCGCGCTGCAGGTCGCCCCGGAAGGTGGGGTCGCTGAAGGCGCGGGTGTAGTTGTCCAGCCCGATGAAGTTCTCCGGCAGCCCGAAGCCGTTCCACTTGTAGAGGCTCGCGTAACCGGCCACCACGATGGGGGCGAGGACAAGTAGCACGAACAGCGCCAGGGCAGGCGCCAGGAACACGGCGAGGACGCCAGCCCGGCCCGGCCGGGGCTGGCGGCCGCGCAGACGCGCGGTGCCCGGCCCCGGTGCCGGCGGATCGGTCGCCGTGTCGCCGCGCCTCGTGTCCGACACGGTCGATGGCCTGGTCATGCCTGCTCCACTCGGGTTCTACGGCCGGCTACGGATGGGTGCTGGATCACGGTCAGACGGTCTTCGCCACCTGCGTGATGTCCTTGAGGATCGCCGCCGGCGACTTCTTGCCGGCGATGATCTCGGCGACGCTGTCGTTGATCTGCTGCCCGAGTGCGGGCGCGTACGCCTGGTCGAGGTAGAGCTGGAAGCCGGTGTTCTTGGCCAGGGTCTCCGCGACGACCTTGTTGTTGGCGTCGCTGATCGCCGAGGTGGCCTCCTTCACCGTGGGCAGCACCGCGCCGGTCTGTGCGGAGCGCTTCTGGTTGTCGACGCTGAGCAGGAACTTCAGGAAGTCGATGGTGGCGGCCGGCGCGTCCTTGCCGACGGCGAAACCGTTGCCGCCACCGAAGACCTCGGTCGCGGAGCCCTTGCCGCCGTCCACGGCCGGGAACGGGAAGAAGCCCAGCTTGTCGCCGAGGCCCTTCTTGCTCGTGGAGCTGGACGCCTGCACGGCCGGCGCCCACTGCCCCATCAGCTCCATGCCCGCGCCGCCGTTGCCCATCGTGGCGGCCTGCCCGTCGGGCGAGCCGAACTCGGCGCCCAGGAACCCCTTCTGGAAGGGTTGCAGGTCGACAAGCTCCTTGAGCCGCTCGCCGGCGGCGGCGAGGTCGGGGGTGTCGAAGTTCTTGTCGTCGACGGCCTTCTGCAACGCGCCCACGCCGCCGATGCGCATGGCGAGGTAGGACCAGTAGAAGTGGGCCGGCCACTTGTCCTTGCCGGCCAGGGCGACCGGGGTGATGCCGGCGGCCTTGAGCTTGCGGACCGCGTCGAGCAGGGCGGCCCAGGTGGCGGGGGCCTCGGTGATGCCGGCGCGGGTGAAGAGGTCCTTGTTGTACCAGAACCCGACCATGCCGATGTCGAACGGGATGCCGTAGATCTTGCCGTCGATGGTGTAGGGCTGCATGGCGGCGGGCAGGATGCCGCCGACCAGGTCCTTCACGTCGTCGGTGAGGTCCTTGACCAGGCCCGCGTCCACCTGCTGCTTGAGCACGCCTCCGCCCCAGGACTGGAAGAGGTCCGGCGGGTCACCAGCCTGCGTGGCGGTGGTGAGCTTGGCCTTGAACGCCTCGTTCTCCAGCGGCTGGATGTCGATGGTGACGTTCGAGTGCGCGGTCTTGTAGTCGTTGGCCAGCGCCGCCCAGACCGGAAGCATCGGTTCGGTGTTCTGGATGTGCCACCAGTTGATGGTCTGCGGCGCGTTGGGGTCGCTGGACTTCTCGTCGCCGCTACAGGCGCTCAGCAGATAGGCGCCGGCGCCGGCACCGGCGAGGCCGAGCAGCGTTCGGCGGGAAACGTGCGTAGTCATGATCCATCCCTTCGGGGACTCACGGGGTGCTCGGACACCGGCCAGGCCGGCGGTGGGACTTATGGATCTCCGGAACTTTCATTGCTTCGCCGGTATTACCGGTCGATGGCCGGCACGCTACGAGCTGTGGCCGCAACGGTCAAGACCTCTGTCCTATTGCGAAAAGACCGGCTAGCGTAGGCAGGACTTCCAGTGATCCGGGACCGCAAGTTTCCGGAAGTTCCAGACAGTCGTCCAGAGGAGCCCTCGTGTCGACCGACATCGCTAACGTGGTGACCGCTGCCCGGTCGATCCGCAACCCTGTCCTCGCCGGGTTCCACCCGGACCCGTCGATCCTGCGCGTCGACGATGACTACTACCTGGCCACCTCGACCTTCGAGTGGTACCCAGGCGTGCGTGTGCACCATTCGCGTGATCTCGTGAACTGGCGCACCCTGGGCGGGATCATCACCGACCGCCGCCTGCTCGACCTGCGCGGCTGCGGTGACTCGAACGGCGTGTGGGCACCCGACCTGACGTACCACGACGGTCAGTTCCACCTCGTCTACAGCGACGTGGCCAGCTTCGCCAGCGGCTACTGGGACCCACAGAACTTCCTGGTCACCGCCGACGACATCGCCGGCCCCTGGTCGGATCCGGTGAAGCTGCACGGTCGCGGTTTCGACGCCGCCCTGTTCCACGACGACGACGGCACCACCTGGCTGCTGAGCATGAGCGCGGACTGGCGGCCCGGCCGGGACCGCTTCGGCGGTATCGAGATCCAGCAGTACGACCGGGCCGCGCGCCGCCTCGTCGGCCGGCCCCGCATCCTGTTCACCGGCACCCCGGTCGGGGTCACCGAGGGCCCGCACCTGTACCGCCACGACGGTTGGTACTGGCTGATCACCGCCGAGGGCGGCACGAGCTGGGAGCACCAGGTCACCGTGGCCCGGTCCCGGGAGCTGTTCGGGCCGTACGAGGTGGACCCGGACGGCCCGCTGCTCAGCTCGGTGGGCCGGCCCGACCTGCGGTTGCAGAAGGCCGGTCACGGCAGCCTGGTACGCACCCAGGGCGGCGAGTGGTATCTGGCCCACCTGGTGGGTCGCCCCTACTCACCGCTTGGCAGTTGCGTGCTGGGCCGGGAAACCGCGATCCAGCGGGTCGAGTGGCCCTCGGATGGCTGGCCCCGGATCCCCGGCGGCGTGCCGGCGGACGAGGTGGTCGCACCGGACCTGCCCGCGCACCCGTGGCCGGCGCAGCCCGACACCGACCACTTCGACGCCCCCGAGCTGGGTTTGTGCTGGTCGACGCTGCGCCGGCCGGCCACCGACGACTGGATCGACCTGCGGTCGCGTCCGTCGCACCTGCGGGTGCACGGCGGGCAGTCACCTGTCGGTCGGCAGGCTCCCAGCCTGGTGGCGCGACGTGTGGAGGCGACGCACTGCTCGCTGGAGACCGTTGTGGAGTTCGACCCGGTCGACCACCGTCAGCTCGCCGGGGTCACCGCCTACTACAACACCCTCAACTGGCACCACCTCTACCTGACCCGCGCCGACGACGGGCGGACCGTGCTGGAGCTGCTCAGCTCCGACAACGGGCGACGCACCCCGTACCCCGAGCTGACCGTCGACGCCAGCGGGGTCACCCGGGTCGGTCTGCGGGCGGTGTTCGACGGGCCGGTGGTGCGCTTCGACTACGACCTCGGCGCCGGTTGGCAGCGGCTCCCGGTCGAGCTGGACGCGACCATCCTGTCCGACGAGCACGCCGCACTGATCATCGACGGCGAGCCGGCCGCGTGGGGCTTCACCGGAGCGTTCGTCGGCCTGTGGGTGCAGGATCTCGGCGGCGACGGCGCGTACGCCGACTTCGACCTGGCCACCTACCGCGAGCAGTGAGCACGCGGACGGCACCCCGGCGGGGTGCCGTCCGCGTCCCCCGTCGACCTACCTGACCTGGGCGGTGACGGCGCGGAGCTGGTCGAGGGTGGTGCGGAAGCCGTGGCCGGACGCGGCCGGGTCCTCGGTGACCAGGCCGCTGACGGCCATGGCCTGCGAGCGGGACACCACGACCGCGTCGTCACCGGTCCCGGCCACGTCGAACACCCCGAAGTCGCCGCTGAGCGTGCGGAACGTCGGCGCTGCCGGGTCCTTGGCGAGGTAGAGCACCACGACCTGACCCGCCGCGAGCGTGGACATCTGGGCCATGTCCGCCACGCCGCGATCCAGGCTGGCGAGCGTGATCCGCGTCCCGGCCCCGACGGACGATCCGTTCGCCGCGCGCAGCACCTCGTCCACCCGGAACCCGGTCGCCTCGACCTCACCCCGTACCACCAGGTCAGCGGCCTCACTGAGCTGCCGCACCGTCCCGTACCCGCGCAGCTTGCCCTTGGCCGGCGGGAGCGCGGCTGCGGACAGCGTGGCCCCGGTCGACGCGGCGGCGCTCGGCGCGCCGACCGGGTCGGCGGCGTCGGTGCTGCCGCAGGCGGACAACGCCGCCACGGCGAGCACGGCGGCGGCCGTGGCCCACAGGAACCGGGTACGGCGGAGGTGGACTGCCATCAAGCGCTCCTTGCGTGTCGGTGCCGTCCCGGGTCCTCTCGCCCGGGAACGCGGCACTGCTCACGCCATCTAACTGGGTGCTCCGGGGCTCGCGTACCCCGGTGGCCGTCCTAGCGCACAACGCCCGCCGACAACGAGATGAACATGCGTTGTCACGGCCTGCGGTCGTCGATTGACGGCGCCCCGACGTACTGATATCTGTTAATACAGTTTCCAAATGCTCGCGGTGCCCGCCGGGGCCGATCGCCGCGCCGGGCCACCGACCGGCCGGCGGCATGCCGCCCCTTCCCCGAGGAACACCATGCTGCACAAGAGAACAGCCGCCTACGTCGTGGGCACCCTGCTGATCGGCGTCGCGGCGGTCGGCTACGGCCTGCCGTCAGCAAGCGCCGCGACCGCCGGCCCGATCACCGGCCTCGGCGGCAAGTGCATCGACGTCGCCGGGGCCAATCCGGCGAACGGCACACCGGTGCAGCTCTACGACTGCAACGGCAGCGCGGCCCAGACGTGGACGGTCGGCAACACCGACGCCTCGATCCGGGCACTCGGCAAGTGCCTGGACGTCACCGCCGCGTCGACCGCAAACGGCGCCAAGATCCAGTTGTACGACTGCAACAACACCGGCGCGCAGAAGTGGACGCCCAGCAACGGCGCCCTGGTCAACACCGCCTCGGGCAAATGCCTCGACGTGACCGACAAGAGCACCGCCAACGGCGCCAGGTTGCAGATCTGGACCTGCGGCGGCACCACCAACCAGCGGTGGACGCTGCCCGGCGGCGGCACACCCACCCCCACGCCGACCGCCACCGTGCCGGCCGGCGCCAACCTCGACGACCCGGCGAAGAAGGACGTCGCCATGCAGCTCGTCTCGGCCGCGGAGAACTCCTCGCTCGACTGGCGCGCGCAGTTCTCCTACATCGAGGACATCGGCGACGGTCGCGGCTACACCGCCGGGATCATCGGCTTCTGCTCCGGCACCGGCGACATGCTCGAACTGGTGCAGGCGTACACGAACACCAAGCCCGGCAACGTGCTGGCCGGGTACCTGCCGGCGCTGCGCGCCGTCAACGGCACCCCCTCGCACTCGGGTCTCGACCCCAACTTCCCCCGGGACTGGCGGGCCGCGGCCAACGACTCGGTGTTCCGGGCCGCGCAGGAGGCCGAGCGGGACCGGGTCTACTTCAACCCTTCGGTACGCGACGGCAAGAACGACCAGGTCCGGGCACTCGGTCAGTTCGCCTACTACGACGCGGCGGTCATGCACGGGTACGAGGGGATGCGGCAGATCCGCAGCCGCGCCCTCTCCCGGGCGAAGCCCCCGGCGCAGGGTGGCGACGAGCGGACCTGGCTCAACGCGTTCCTCGACGAGCGGGTCATCGAGATGAAGAAGGAGGAGGCCCACTCGGACACCTCCCGCGTCGACACGGCCCAGCGGGTGTTCCTCAACAACGGCAACTTCAACCTGAACACGCCCCTGGCGTTCGCCGTCTACGGCCAACAGTTCCGCATCGGCTAGGGCCCTCCCGGCACGCGCAGACGCTCAGGGCGCCGCCTCGCGGCGCCCTGAGCCGTCCCCGGGGCGCGACCTTGCCTTGACGCTGACGACAAGGTTTAGCCTGGTCGCGACGGGCAGGTCGAGGAGGTCTGATGCTGATCGGTGAGCTGGCGGAACGGGCCGGCACGAGCACCCGGACGCTGCGCTACTACGAGGCCCACGGCTTGGTACGCCCGCAGCGCTCGGCCAACGGCTACCGCGTCTACGACGAGGCGGAGCTGCGTGTCGTCCGGGAGATCCGGGCGCTGCTCGACGTCGGCTTCGGCCTCGACGACGTCCGTCCGTTCGTCGCCTGCCTGCGCGCCGGAAACGCGTCCGGCGACGTCTGCCCCGATTCCGTGCTGGTGCTGCGGCGCAAGCTCGCCGAGGTCGACGACTACCTCGATCGGCTCACAGCGGTCCGCCAGCAGTTGCGCACCCAGCTCACCCACGCCATCGCAAACCGGGAGGAAACATGCAGCAGGAGACGACCGTCGGCTCCCTGATCACCGTCACCGACGCCACGTTCACCGAGGTGGTGCTGACCAGCGACCGGCCCGTCGTTGTCGATTTCTGGGCCGAGTGGTGCCCGCCCTGCAAGATGATCGAGAAGAGTCTCGTCGAGCTGGCACAGGAGTTCGGCGACCGCCTGACCATCGCCAAGCTCAACTCCGACGACAACCCGCAGGCCACGCGGCGCTACGCGGTCATGTCCCTGCCGACGCTGCTGGTGTTCCGCCGGGGCGAGGTCGTCGGCTCGGTCGTCGGGTCCCGGCCGAAACTGCACCTGCGGCAGAGCCTGACCACGCACGCCGGGCTGTGAGGGTCACGGATCGAAACGCAGCCCCACCACTGGCACACTTGCCGACATGGTCGACTGGTACACCCGAGCCGAGGCGGGTAGCGGCGTCATCCGGATCTCGGAACCGCACGTCAACGAGCTCCTGTCGGCGAACTTCTGGTGGTTGCGCGGCGACGATCGCGACCTGGTGATCGACGCCGGGCTCGGGGTCGTCGCCCTCCGGGAGGCGATTCCGGCCATGTTCGACCGCGATCCGATGGTCCTGCTCACCCACGCGCACCTGGATCATGTCGGTGGGGCCGTCGAGTTCGCGGACCGGGCCGCGCACCCCGCCGAGGCGGAACTCCTGACCGCGGGGGTGCCGGCGAGCCTGTACGGCGCGGAACTCTACGACAAGCTCGGGATCGACGCGGCTGGCGAACCGGTCCCGGAGCTGATGATCGACGTCCTGCCCGATCCCGACTACGACCCGGCCACCTACCGCATCGCACCCCTGACCCTGCACCGCCTGCTCGACGACGGCGACCACGTCGACCTGGGCGGGCGAACACTTACCGTGCTGCACCTTCCGGGCCACACACCGGGCAGCATCGCCCTCCTCGAGGAGCGCACCGGAACCTTGTATTCCGGCGACATCATCTACGAGGGCACCCTGATCGACGACCTGCCGAACTCCGACGTGGCCGCCTACCGGCGCAGCATGGAGTTTCTCGCCCACCTCGACGTGTCAGTCGTCCATCCCGGCCACGGGCGCAGCTTCGACCGGACACGCCTTCGCCAGTTGGCCGAGACCTACCTGCGCGCAAACGCCTAGGTCGAGTCGCGGGCCGACCGCCGGCCGGCCCGCGCACCATCGGCATCAGCCTCATCGGCGAGGCGCTGGCCGTGACCCGCCGGAGCGGGCCACCGGCTCAGCTCTCGACCCAGCCGTGCGAGCGGGCGTGGTCGACAAGCGACTGCCGGATCGTGGAGACCTGGGCCGCGGTCAACGTCGGCACCCGCTCGATCAACAACTCCGTCACCTCGTAGCTGAACTCGCGCGGCGACAGGACGTCGCACAGGCCGTCGTCCTCACCGATCTGCCCGGTCCGCGCCGGCGCGACGTCCGGTGCCCGTTCCGGCCGGGAGACCGCGACCGGTTCGACGATCCGCAGGGACGCCACCTTCAGCCCCCGGTCGCCGGCCTCCACCTGATATTCGACGCGCATGCCGGGATGCACGAGATGCCGTTGCTCGCCGAAGTCGTTCGCGTGGACGAAGATGTCCTCGCCGCCTTTCGACGGTGCGATGAAGCCGTAACCACGCGCCTCGTCGAACCGGATGACTTTACCCGCCGCCCACACAGCCACCACCCACTCCACCACTCAACCAGGACCTCGACAGTGTCCGCACACTGCCCGCCAACGATACCGGAATCTCGCGGTGACCTGGCATCCACCAATCACCGCATCGCCCCATTCCGCGCAGCGGGCGCGGCTGGCATCCTGTTCGTACCATCGCCTCACAGGTGTGGGAGGTCGTCGTGTCGATCGAGGATCGGGCAAGGAAGCCGAAGCTACCGCCGCGCTGGTTCATCCGGACGGCCTGGTCCGTGCACCGGGGCCTCTACCGGGTCTTTCGCGGCCGAGTCGGGCTCTGGCGGCCCCGCCCGGACCGGTGGGGCACCCTGCGGCTGACCACCACCGGTCGCCGCAGCGGGCAACAGCGCGGTGTGATCGTCGCGTACCTGGAGGATGGGCCGAACCTGTTCACGTTGGCGATGAACGGTTGGGGCGAGGGTGAGCCCGCCTGGTGGCTCAACCTGCGGAGCCATCCGGAGGCCACAGTCGACCTGGTGGACGGTCAGCGGCTCGTCCGGGGGCGCGCCGCGACCGGCGACGAACGGGCCCGCCTCTGGGCCCGCTGGCGCGACATCGACACGAACCTGGACGCCTACGCGGCGCTGCGCTCGTCCGAAACCGCGGTGGTGGTGCTCGAACCCCGCTCCGGTGACGAGGGCGTTGTCAGCCAGCCGTAGCTCGATGCGGGTCCCGCCCGCTCCCGGCGCGGTGAGTTGACCTCAAGTTTGGGTGAGGTCCTAACCTCCGTATCGGAGGTACGCATGAGTATGGAATTTACCGCGTGGACGTCTCTGCACCACGCGATGAACGCGCAGGAAGAACGACCGCTTTCCCGTGTCACCCTGAAGCGCATCGTGGGATTCGCGCGGCCGCACCGGGCCCTGATCGTCAGGTTCCTGCTGCTGAGTGTCGTCACCGCGGTCCTCACGGTGGCGGCACCGGTCCTCGCCGGCCGGGTGGTGGAGGCCATCGTCGACGGCGCCGACAGCGGCGTCGTGATCCGGTTGGCGGTGCTGATCGCCGTGATCGCCCTGGCCGAAGCCGGCCTGGGCCTGGTGACGCGGTTCCATTCCGCCAGCATCGGTGAGGGGCTCATCGTCGCGCTGCGGACGGCCGTCTTCGACCACGTCCAACGCATGCCGGTGGCGTTCTTCACCCGGACGCGCACCGGTGCGCTGGTCAGCCGCCTGAACAACGACGTTATCGGCGCGCAGCGGGCCTTCAGCGACACCCTGTCCGGGGTCGTCGGCAACACGGTCACCCTGGCGCTGACGCTGGCGGTGATGCTCAGCTTCTCGTGGCAGATCACGGTGCTGGCGCTCGTGCTGCTGCCCATCTTCGTCCTCCCGGCGCGCCGGATGGGTTCGAAGCTCGCCCAGTTGCAGCGTGAGGCGGCCGAGCACAACGCCGCCATGAGCACACGGATGACCGAACGTTTCTCCGCGCCCGGCGCGACCCTGGTCAAGCTGTACGGGCGGCCGGCTGAGGAGTCGGCCGAGTTCGCGGCACGGGCGCGTCGGGTGCGGGACATCGGCGTCCGTGCCGCCATGCTCCAGTGGGTCTTCATCACCGCGCTCACCGTCGTCGGCTCGCTGGCGCTGGCCCTGGTCTACGGGCTCGGTGGTCTCTACGCCCTCCGGGGCAGCCTCGACGCCGGGACCGTGGTCGCCCTCGCGCTGCTGCTGTCGCGCCTCTACGCGCCGTTGACCTCGCTGGCCAGCGCCCGGGTGGAGGTGATGAGCGCGCTGGTGAGCTTCGAGCGGGTGTTCGAGATCCTCGACCTCAAGCCGCTGATCCTCGACCGGCCCGACGCGCGCCCGCTTCCCGACGGGCCGGTCGCGGTCGAATTCGACGACGTAAGGTTCGGCTACCCCTCGGCGGACAAGGTGTCGCTCGCGTCCCTGGAGGACGTGGTGAAGCTCGATGCCCGCGGCGGCGAAGAGGTGCTGCACGGGGTGTCGTTCCGCGCCGAGGCGGGACAGATGGTCGCCCTCGTCGGCTCCTCCGGGGCGGGCAAGTCGACGATCGCGCAGCTCGTCCCCCGCCTGTACGACGTCGAGGACGGCGCGGTGACGCTCGCCGACGTCGACGTACGCGACCTGTCGGCCGAGTCGATCCGGACGGCGCTGGGCGTGGTCACCCAGGACGGGCATCTCTTCCACGAGAGCATCCGCGCCAACCTGGCGTTCGCTCAGCCGGACGCCACGGAGGACGAGATGTGGGAGGTGCTCCGGCGGGCCCGCCTCGACGACCTGATCCGCTCACTTCCCGACGGGCTCGACACCGTCGTCGGTGAACGCGGGTACCGGCTGTCGGGCGGGGAACGGCAACGGCTCACCATCGCCCGGCTGCTGCTGGCCCGTCCGCGCGTGGTCATCCTCGACGAGGCCACCGCGCACCTCGACTCCACCTCCGAGGCCGCGGTCCAGGAGGCCCTCGCCGAAGCTTTGACCGGCCGGACGAGTGTGGTCATCGCGCACCGGCTCTCCACCATCCGTGCCGCGGACCAGATTCTCGTCGTCGAGGACGGCCGCATCGTCGAGCGTGGGCGACACGGCGACCTGCTCGCCGCCGGTGGCCGGTATCAGGAGTTGTACCGCACCCAGTTCGACCAGGCCCAGCCGACGGTGCAGGAGCAACGCGTCGCCATCTGAGGCGACGTCACCGGACGCCTGCTCCACGACGCGAGCCGCCGCCCGCCCCGGGCGATCCCCGTGACGGGCGGCGGCAGCGGACGGTCAGTCGTCGTCGTCCTTGTCGTCGGACCTGTCGTCCGCGTCGTCGTCGTTGTCGTCGTCATCGACCGGCTCCTGCTCGGCCTTGACCACCGAGCCGTTGTCCCGGTCGACGTCCACCTCGTGCTCGGTGTCGCCGGCGACGATCTCGACGCTCCACACCGGCCGGCCGTTCTCCTGCTCGGCCTCGACCTCGACGATCTGGCCGCCCCCGGCCTTGGCGAGCGCGATCTCACCGGCGCGCCTCTCGTCGACCGCGCTGCCCGCCGGCGCGCTGCCGGTGGTCGGCGTACCGCTCGACGGCGTACCCGATGGGGTGCCGGCCGACGGCGTACCGCTGGGCCCCGGCGTGGTCGCGCCGCCCTCCGGCGCGTCCGTGACCGTCGGGGCGACGGTCGCCGCGGCGAGTGCCGTGCCGCCCGTCCGCGTGTCGTTCGCGGCGTCGACGCCCAGCGCGACCCCGGCCACCGCCAGCACCGCCGACCCGCCGACCGTCGCCAGAAGCAGATTGGTGCGCTTCATCGTGGTGTCCACCTTTCCTCGGTTGTCGACTCCGAGGATCGGTCGGATCGCGATAGCACCGCGCTGTCCGAACGCTAAGGCCGGGTTAAGCCGCGTGGGCCCTTGGTCCGAGCGCTCCGGGCTCCACGACGGCCCGCACTGGTCAGAGCGCCATCCGCATGAAGACGTCGGCGCGGGCGTACGGCGGCAGCGGGATCTCTTCCGGGCTGACGTGCTGGAAGCCGGCGGTTTCGTAGAGGTGCACGGCGTTCGCGAGCTTGGTGTTGCTGCCCAGGAACAGGGTGGCCGCGCCGAGCTGGCGGGCGCGCTCGATCGCCGCCGCGATGAGCTGACGACCGAGGCCCTTGCCGCGCACCGCAGGCGTCACCGTCATCTTCGACAGTTCGAAGACGTCGTCCGAGCTGCGGACCAGGGCGACACAGCCGACGATCTCCCCGCCGTCGCGGACGATCAGGACGTCGCCGCCCGGGTCGACGATGGCGGCGAACGGGTCGTCGAGCGTTCGGCGGTCCGACTCCTCGATGGTGAAGAAGTGGGAGATCCATTCTTCGTTGAGCGTGCGGAAGGCCTCGGCCTCCTCGGCGGTCGTCATGGACGTGACGGTCAGCGTGCTCAAGTTCATGGTTCGATTCTCCGACCACCGCTATTCGAACGTCCAATATCTTGTTCGGGGTCATTCGTATCCTTGACGTATGGAACCTGAGTTGCGTCACCTGCGCTACTTCGTCGCGGTCGCCGAGGAGCTGCACTTCGGCCGGGCCGCGGTGCGGCTGCGGATGGCCCAGCCACCGCTGTCGCAGCAGATCCGCCAGCTCGAGGCGATGATCGGTACGCCGCTGTTCGTCCGCACCTCCCGATCGGTGGCACTGACGGCAGCGGGTGAGGCGTATCTGGACCGGTGCCGGCGGGTGCTGGCCGCGGTGGCCGACGACGTGCACGAGGCGGGCCGCATCGGGCGCGGCGAACAGGGACGCTTCGACATCGGTTTCGTCAGTTCGGCGATCCAGCTCGGGCTGGCGGGGCCGATCCGTCGTTTCCGCGAGCGCCATCCGGCAGTCCACCTACGCCTGCACGAGGCGTACACGGCGCACATCGTCGACCGGTTGTTGAACGGCGAGGTCGATCTCGGCGTCGTTCGGGACGCGGACGACCACGACGACCTGGTCGGCGTCACGTTCGCCACCGAGTCCTTCGTCGCCGTCCTGCCAGCCGATCACCCGCACGCGGGAGACCGCGATCAGCGCCGCGGTGCTGCGGGACGACCCGTTCGTCTTCTTCCCACGGGTGGCCGGCGAGCGGGCCTACCAGCGCAATCTCCGGCCGTGCCTGGAAGCCGGCTACACACCGCGCATCGTCCAGGACGCCACCAGTTGGGCCACGGTGGCGCACCTGGTCGCGGCCGGCCTCGGGGTGACGATCGCACCGGCGAGCGTCTCCGCCGTCGTGCCCGCCTCGGTGGGAGTGCTGCCGTTGACCGACACCGAGGCCACCACCGAGGTGCAGATCCTGCGCCGCCGCGATGACGGCCGGATCACCTCGACGGGCTTCGGGGCCGCGCACCCCGACCCGGTGCCCAACCAGTCACCCCGGCACCGCTAGCCGCGCCTGTTGAGTTCCGCTTCGAGGCGCTGGACGAGCGTCTTACGGTCCTTGCCGGCATGCTCGTTGCGCAACGCGGTCCTGAGCTGCCGCGTGTCGAGGCCCCGGACCAGCTTGGCGGCCTCGGCGACCGACATCTCCGACATCCGGCCGGCCGTGGTGGCGTCTCGACGCGCCCGCTTCGCCGGCCCGGTATTGGCGACGAACTGCTTGCCGGATCGAGAGGCGGCCCGCTTCTTGGAGTCGGTCGCGCGCTTCTGGCTGTCCGACATCTCGTCCCAGGCCTTCTTGGGCAGGTAACGACTCGTCGTGTCGCCCTTGCGGGCGCGGGTGTCGCCCTCTTTCGTCTGCCACTTCTCGTTGCCCCAGCGCTGGAGCGACTTCTGCCGCTCGTCCTTTTCGCCCAGGAATCCCCCGCCGCGCCTCTTGTACTCCTGAGTGACCAGCTGCGACTTGCGCGCCGACCACTGCCCCGGCCTACCACCCTTGTCGGAAGCCTTGATCTCTTCCTTGATCTGCTCTCTGAGCTCGGGTTTCGTGTACCGCGCCATAGCTGGCAGCTACCCGGCACCGCAGCGCCTATGCCTGCCCCCGCGAGCTTGGCGGACCGAGCCGCAGCAGCACCTGCGCCCCGCCCCTCGGGCCGGCGCGCACCTCCAGGCAACCGCCGCCGGCCTGCGCGGCGCGCCGGGCGATGTCCAGGCCGAGGCCTGTCGACCCGGCCGCGCTGGCGCCCCGCCGGACCGCGCCCAGCGGCATGCCCGGCCCCTCGTCAACGACGGTGAGGACCACCTGCCCGCCGTCTCGCGCGAGCCGGACGGCGAACGGCGTTCCGTCGGGCGTGTGCGCGAAGACATTTCCGAGCAGGGCGTCCACGGCCGCCGCCAGGTCGTCGGCCGCCACACCGACCGGCAACGGGCCGGGAACCAGGTCGAGGGTGACGGCCCGGCCGGTGTCCTCGGCCAGCACCGACCAGAACGCGACCCGGTCGGCGACGATCGCCGCCGCGTCCGAGGCGGCCGGCTGCGCCGCCGGCGAGTGCCGCCACCGGGCCTGGCGGATCAGCCCGGTCACCGCGCGTTCGAGACCGTCGGCCGCCGCGGTGATCCGGGCGGCGTCGTCCCGGTCCCGCAACGACTCCGCCTCCAGCCGCAACGCCGTCAACGGAGTACGCAACCGGTGCGACAGGTCGGCGACCTGCTCGCGTTCCTGCACCAGGAGCACCTGGATCCGGGTGGCGAGGTGGTTGAGCGCCCCGGCCACCTCGCGCAGCTCGGCCGGGCCGGCCGGGGTGACCCGCGCGTCCAGCTCGGCGTTGGCCAACCGGTGTGACACGGCGGAGAGGTCGCTGATCGGCCGGACCAGGTCACGGGCCAGCCGGTCGGCGACCAACAGACCGATCAGCACCAGCAGCACACCGAGCAGGGCCAGCACCAACCAGGCCCGGGTGACCCCGGCGGTCAGCTCGTGCCGTGGCACCACGATCCGGATCACCCCGGTCCCGTCCGCCCGACCCTGCACGGCGATGACCACCTCCCGGCCGGCCGCCGACTCCCCGGTGAGGCTCTGCCCGCGCGCGGCCAGGGCCACCGCCGGCGTACGGGGGGTCTGCGCGCCGAGCACCGACCCGTCGGGCAGAAAGACGCTCACCGGTCGCCCGGACTCCGCGGCGAGTTGCTCGACGGTGAGCCGGATCGTCGCCGCGTCGGCGGTGCCGACCACCGGCACCAGACTCTGCGCGTCGGCGGTGGCCGCGACGGTGGCCCGGTCCTCCGCGACGGTGCGCACCAGCAGTGCCAACGGCACCAGGAACGCGATGAGGGTGAGCACGCTCACCGCTGCGACAAGCAGCGCGAGCCGGGCCCTCACGGCTGCGCCGCCGGCGCCTCCAGACGCACCCCGACCCCGCGCACGGTGTGCAGGTAGCGCGGCTGCTGGGCATTCTCCCCCAGCTTGCGGCGCAGCCAGGACAGGTGCACGTCGACGGTCTTGTCCGCGCCGCCGTACGGGATCTGCCAGACCTCGGTGAGCAGTTCACGTTTGGTCACCACCTGGCCTGGCCGGCCGGCCAGGTGGTGCAGCAGGTCGAACTCGCGCGGCGTCAACTCCACAGAGGTCCCGTCCAGGGTGACCTGTCGGGACCGGGGGTCGACGCGCAGCCCGCCCACGACGAGCGACGGGTCCTGCCCGTCCGCGCCGGCCGGGCCCCGCCGCAACACCGCCCGGACACGGGCGTCGAGCTGCGCGGCGGTGAACGGCTTGACCACGTAGTCGTCGGCGCCCGCGTCGAGCACCCGGACGATCTCGGCCTCGTCGTCGCGGGCGGTGGCCACGATGACCGGCACGGAGCTGACCGCGCGCAGCATCCGCAGCAGCTCACGGCCGTCCAGGTCGGGAAGGCCCAGGTCGAGCACGACGAGATCGGGCCGGTCCTCCAGGGCGTCGCGCAGGCCGGCCATCGCGGTCGAGGCGGCGGCCACCGCGTGCCCGCGTTCCCGCAACGCCCGGATCAGCGGCGTACGGATCGTCAGGTCGTCCTCGATGAGCAGTAGACGCGGCACACCTCGCAGGCTAGCGGCTCACCGCCTAGGACCACGCGATCTCGCCGTGGCGGTCGACGAAGCGACCCGAGCCGTGTCCCGGGCCTTCCGTCGCGAGCGCGACGATGGCGTCGGTGCCCTCGGTGACGGTCTGCGGACCGCTGTTTCCGTTGAGGTCAGTGGCGGTGTATCCGGGGTCGGCGGCGTTGATCCGGATGTCCGTCAACGCCTTGGCGTACTGGGTGGTCAGCATGGTGAGCGCCGCCTTGGAGGACGTGTAGACGGGGGCGATGAGTCCCGATTCGGCTCGCGACCGGTCATGGGTGGCGGCGAGTGAGCCCATCGCACTGCTCACGTTGATGATCACCGGGTCGGGTGAGCGGCGCAGGAGCGGCAGGAACGCGGTTGTCGTCCGCACCACGCCGAGGAGATTGACATCGAGGACGGCCAGCAGGTCGCCGCTGGTCAGTTCGCTCGGGTCACCGAACGGGCCGTGGATGCCCGCGTTGTTGATCAGCACGTCGATGCGGCCCTCGTGCTTCTCGACCTCGGCGGCCGCGGCCGCGGCCGAGTCGTCGTCGGTGACATCGATCTGCACGAAACGGGCTCCGAGGGTGTCTGCCGCAGCAGCGCCCAGCTCGGGGTCGCGAGCGCCGACGAGAACGGTGTGGCCCAGCTCGATGAGGCGGCGGGCGGTCTCGCGACCGAGCCCCTTGTTGGCCCCGGTGATGAAGGTGATCGTCATGCACCCATCGTTTGCCGCCGCGCGGGTAGGTGCCAGGGACGTCGCGACGGTAGGACAAGCAATACCACCCTCTTCGTGGTGGGGTGGGAAACAATCGAGGCGTGATGACGCAGGCCGCGGGACTGGGGGCGACGATCCGTGCCTGGCGCGACCGCCTGTCGCCGGCCTCCACCGGGCTGCCCGCCGGCCATGGACGCCGAGCCGCCGGGCTGCGACGCGAGGAGTTGGCCGAGCTTGCCGGGGTGTCGGTGGACTACATCGTGCGCCTGGAGCAGGGTCGGGCGACCACACCCTCGGCACAGGTCACCGCCGCGCTCGCTCGCGCCCTCCAACTGACCTCCGCGGAGCGCGACCACCTGTTCCGGCTGGCTCACCTGGCTCCCCCGGCGGACGACCAGATCACCGATCACATCCCACCGGGCGTGCAACGGGTGGTGGGTCGTCTCGGTGACGCGGCCGTCGCCGTGTTCGCCGCGGACTGGCAGGCGATCTGGTGGAACCGGAGTTGGGCCGCACTGCTGGGGGATCCGTCGATGTCCCCGCCGGTTCGTCGCAACTTCGCCCGCGACACCTTCCCGGTGGACTCCGACGGGCCGGGGATGTCGCGCTGGCCGGTGGTCTCACTGGACGCCGACGCCACGAGCGCCGCAGTCGTGTCCGACCTCCGGCGCGCCACCGGCCGGTTTCCCCGTGATCGCCGTCTGGCGAGGCTCATCCGCGAACTCACCGAGGGCAACGAGCGGTTCGCCGAGCTGTGGGCGGCCGGGACGGTCGCCGCACACCGCGAGGACCGCAAGATCATCGAGCATCCGTCGGTCGGCGCCGTCACGGTCGACTGCGACGTTCTGACCGACGGCGACGCCGAGCTGAAGATCGTGATTCTCACCGCAGCTCCGGGCACCAGCGACGAGACCAGCATCCGCCTGGCCACGGTGGCCGGAGTTCCCGACCCGCCGAAGCCCGGCGATCCCGGCGACACAGCCCGGCACCACAGCAGGCGTTAACCGTCCCTTACACCAGCCGGAGGCGCAGCGCGCGGTTCCCGGTGAACTGCGGCGAGCACGACGGCCCGATCAGCAGCAGGTCCCCGATGTTGAGCGTGGTCATGGCACCCACCCGAGAAAGCGCAGGCGGAGCGCGCCCGGTGGAGTCCAGCTGATGTCCCGCTCAGCGGACAGCAGGAGTACGCCCATATAGACCGCGAGCGTGAATGGAGCGTCGGCGTACTCGCCGGCGCGCGAGGGTCATCGCCACTGACAGCAGGTAATCGTCAAACCGGGCTCTTCGCACCTGACCTCCCACAGTCCATCGCCCTTCGCAACCGACCGTAGACCAGCCTGTACATCTAGTACAGCCTGCTTAACCTGTTTAGGACGAGTAGCCCGTACCCGACGCTCAGCCCGTATGAGCCGTCCATAGGCTGCCGATCATGGTCGACGAGATGTCCCCGGTGCCGTTCTATGTCCAGCTCGCGGATGCTCTCGCCAAGCAGATCGAGAGCGGGAAGTTGAAGCCGCGCCAGCCGCTCCCGAGCGAGTCGACGTTGCAGCAGGAGTACGGCGTGGCTCGCGGAACGGTCCGGGCGGCGGTGCGTCTGCTGCGCGAGCGCGGACTGGTCGTGACGTTCACCGGTCGGGGCACGTTCGTCGCGGAGCGATAGACAGGCGGATACCCCTCCCCCGCATTGCGGCTGCACGTTCGGAGGTCCGGCGAGAGCCCGCAGGGCGTCCAACCCGGATGATGGGCCATCCGGCGGAGGCCGGATCTGTACAAGACCTAACCGTTCTTTAGGGTCCGCATGTGCCGGCAATCACCCCGGATCGGGGATAGTCAGCGCATGGGCCGCCGTTCGATTCTCGTCGCCGCCGGGTGGGTGACCACGGTCGCCGTGGCCACCCTGATCGGGTTGGGCGCGATCCAGCTTGTCGGGGAGAGCATCACCGGCACCCCGGGTGGGGTGCGCAGCGAGACGGAGATCGAACGGGCGCTCGCCGCACCGGAGCCGGTGCCCACCGGCACCACGGGCCTCGGCTCGGCCGCTCCGGGCACGACGGGCACCGCACCGAGCGCCAGCCCCGGGGTCCGTCGCGTGTTCGCCACCGACGGCGGCACGGCCGTGGCCGAGTGCGGGACCGGCGGCGTACGCCTCGTCTCCTGGGCGCCCGCGCAGGGCTACCGGGTCCGCGACGTGGACCGGGGCCCGGACGACGACGTCGAGGTCACGTTCGCGGGGTCGACAGGCGAGTACGAGCTGAAGGTGCGCTGCATCGGCTCGGAGCCGGTGGCCGTGGCCGACGACTAGCCGCACCGCGCGAATCTGAAGGCCGTTAAGCTCTCGGCCGTGATCCGCACCCTCGTTGTCGCCTCCCTGCTGCTGGTGACCGGCTGCTCCTCGGCCGAAGCGCCCTCCCCCACTCCCAGCTCCACCACGCCCTCGGACAAGTCCGCCGCCAACGCGTGCACCCGGGTCGTCCTCGACATCGAATCGAGCGCTCCGCCCTTCGGGGACGCGGGCACCGCGGTGCGCGCCATCGAATCGACCGATCCCGGTGTCCGGGAGGCCGGTCAGCGGCTGGGGTCGACCGCCAAGGAAGTCGCTGAACTCTGGGTGCTGAACGACCCCACCGTCGACAAGGGGCCCGCCACCCAACGCGTGTCCACCGCCCGGCAGGGTCTGCTCACGGCGTGCACCAACCTGTTCGGGGAGTACCCGTGGCCGTTCACCCGGACGCCCGCGCCGACCCCCAGCAGCTAAGTGCCGGACGTGGCCGGCACGGGGTGCCCGTGCCGGCCACGTCGGCGGTGGTGGTTCAGCTCGTGTACGCCTCCACCTCCCAGAGCGAATGGCCGTATCCGGTGCCCCGGGCGGTGCCGTAGATCCGCAGGTAACGGCCGTTGGCGCCGAGCCCGGTGTGCTCGTCCACACCGCCGTCGGCCCCGGTCACCGTCTTCGCGGTGGTCCAGGTGGTGCCGTCGTTCGAGGTCTGGATCTGGTACGCGCTGCTGTACGCCGCCTCCCAGCTCAGCTTGACCCGGCCGATCGCGGTGGGGCTGCCGAGGTCGACGCGGACCCACTGCGGATCGGAGAACGTGCTCGACCAGCGGGTGGTGAGGTTGCCGTCGACCGCCTGGGCGCCCGACACGTCGGCGCCCTCGTTGCTCGACGTCGACGTGGGTTTGTTCAACAGCAGGTTGCCGCCGGTCGAGCCGCCGGTGCCGCCGTACACCTCGAACTCGAACAGCGAGTAACCCCAGGCGGTGCCCCGGGTGGTGCCGAGCAGCCGAATGTACCGGCCGGAGCCGGTGAGCCCGGTCAGGTCGTCCACGCCGCCGTCGCCGCCGGTCACCGTGCGGATCGTGGTGAAGGTGACCCCGTCCGGCGAGGTCTGGATCTGGTACCCGCTGCCGAACGCCGCCTCCCAGGTCAGCTTGACCCGGTTGATGGCGTACGAGGCACCGAGGTCCACATCGATCCACTGCGGGTCGCTGAAGGAGCTGCCCCAGCGGGTGCCGGTCGCGCCGTCGAACGCGTTGGCCGGGGTGTAGGCCCCTTCGAAACTTGACGCGCGGGCCGGCTTGCCCCGCGCCAGGTTGGCGCCCGGTTCGGGATCCGGGTCGGGGCCGGGTCCACCGGGGCTGGCGGAGAGGGTGAACTCGTCGATGTCGAACCACGGGCCGGCGCCCTTGAAGACCAGGAACAGGGTTCGGGTGCCGGTCGGGGCGGTGACCCCGCCGGTGACAGTGGCGAAATTGGCGTACCCACCGGTGGGCGAAACGGTGGCCGAGCCGACCAGGGGCCCGGTGGGCGAGTCGACCCGCAGCTCAAGCGTGCCGCCCCCGCCGGCCGGGGCGCCGACCCGGGCGCTGAACGACTGGACGCCGGTCAGGTTGTACGGCCGGAACGAGATCCAGTCGTTGTTGTCGATGTAGCCGACCGCCGCGCCGCCGTGTCCGGCCGCCCCGGAGACGACCTGGACGCCTGACGAGTCACCGAAGTGCTCGGCCTGACGGACCCGCGGTTGCAGCACCGCCTGGGTGTGCGTGGTGAGCGCCGGTTGGCCGCCCCCGCCCAGGTCGGTGTACTCGGCGTCGATGATGCCGAAGATGTTCGCCGCCGTGTCGTGCTCGCCGTCGGCGGTGGTCTGGATGACCCCGGTGCAGCCCTGCGCGCTGCCGAGCTGGTGGCCGTGCGAGTCGTGGCCGAGGACGTAGTTCACCTTCACCCGGGCGCAGTTGATCGCACCGTCCTGGGCGTCGGTGACCGTGACGCTGAACGGCACGGCGTCCCCGAAGGCGAACGTCTGCCCGTTCAACGGGGTGTTCACGGTGACCACCGGCGCGCTGTTGCCGACCGTGACGACCACGCTCGCGGTGGACGTCTTGCCGGTGGTGTCCCGCACCGTCAGTGTCGGGCTGCGGGTCCCGTTCGTGGTGTAGGTGAAGCTCGGGTTCGCCGCGGTCGAGTCGGTGCTGCCGTTGTTGTCGAAGTCCCAGGCGTAGGTGAACGGGTCACCGTCCGGGTCGAGGGTGCCGGCCGAGGAGAAGGCCACGGTCAGTGGTGCGGTGCCGCTGGTGGGGGTGGCCGACACCTTCGCCACCGGCGCTCTGCCCTCGCGGGCGTACTCGATGCGGTAGAGCGCCGAGTTGGCGTCGCCGTTGAACCAGCCGGTGCCGTAGTCGAGCACGTAGAGCGCGCCGTCCGGCCCGAACTCCATGTCCATGACCTGCGTGCCGGTCCACGGGAACGGGTTGATCTTCAATGGTTGGCCGGCCGGGTCGAGCTTGATGTTCTTGATCCAGCGACGGCCGAACTCACCGGCGAAGTAGGTCCCGTCGTAGTACTGCGGGAACGCCACCGGCGAGGTGTTGTTCGGGTCGTACCGGTAGACCGGACCGCCCATCGGTGACAGGCCGCCGCCGGTGAACTCCGGCGGCGAGCCGGAGCCGCCGTACGGCAGCCACGCCGGGATGGCCGGCGGCAACTGGGTGATGCCCGTGTTGTTCGGTGAGTTGTTCACCGGCCCGCCGGCGCAGTCGAACTTCGGCCCGGACGGACCGGACGGGAAGGTGTAGTCGTTGTAGGCGTCGTTGCGGGCGGTGCAGTACGGCCAGCCGTAGAAGCCGGGCCGGTCGATGCGGGCGAACTCCACGTTGCCCGCCGGCCCCCGGTTCGGGTCGGCGGTGCCCGCGTCGGGACCGTAGTCGCCGAGGTAGACGACGCCGGTGGCCTTGTCCACGCTCATCCGGAACGGGTTGCGGAAGCCCATCGCGTAGACCTCGGGACGGGTCCGCGCGGTGCCCGGGGCGAACATGTTGCCGGCCGGGATGGTGTAGCCGCCGGCCGCGCTCGGCTTGATCCGGAGCACCTTGCCGCGCAGGTCGTTGCTGTTCGCCGAGGTGCGCTGGGCGTCGGAGGCCGGGTTGCGCCCGGCCCGCTCGTCGATCGGGGTGAACCCGGCCGAGTCGAACGGGTTGGTGTCGTCACCTGTGGACAGGTAGAGGTTGCCGGCCGCGTCGAAGTCCATGTCGCCGCCGACGTGGCAGCACATGCCGCGACTGGTCGGCACGTTCAGGATCAGCGTCTCGCTGGCCAGGTTTATGGTGTTGTCGGCGTTCACGGTGAACCGGGCCAGCCGGTTGACGCCGTCCCAGACGGCGAAGTCGGCAGGGGTGCCGGTGGCCGGGGCGCCGCCACCGGGGGTGTTCAGTGGCGGGGCGTAGTACGCGTACACCCAGCGGTTGGTGGCGAAGTTCGGGTCGGCCTTGATGCCCTGGAGGCCCTCCTCGTCGCCGGTGTAGACCGGCAGGGTGGCGGCGACCTTGGTGTTGCCGGCGGCGTCGGTGTGCCGGATCACGCCGTTGCGGGAGGTGTGCAGCACGCCTCGGTCCGGCAGGACGGTGAGGCTCATCGGTTCACCGGTCTCGGCCGCGCCCTTGGCCAGCTCCACCTGTTGGAAGCTGCTGGTGACGGTGGGGCCGCAGTCGGCGTCGACCGCGCCGGCCGCGGTCTGGATGCCGCCGAGCAGGTGCTGGCGGAAGTTCGCCTCGGTGTACGACGCGTCGGTGTGGCCCAGGCCCGTGTACCAGGCGCGACCGCCGGAGTAGTTCTGGCACCAGGAGATCGGGTGGTCGGCCCCCATGCTTCCGCCGGTGTAGGTGCTCTCGTCCAGGGTGGCCAGCACGTGCGCGGCGCCCCGGGGGTTGGTGCGGTAGTTGTACAGCTCGTCGAACCGGCTCCAGCGCTGCGGCAGGGTCGCGGTGGACGGGTGCACCTGGTCGGCGACCTTGACTGTGACGTTCTGCTCGGCCGGGTGCGAGGCGAAGTACGCCCCGACCAGTCCGCCGTACCAGGGCCAGTCGTACTCGGTGTCGGAGGCGGCGTGCACGCCCACGTACCCGCCGCCGGCGGTGATGTAGCGCTCGAACGCGGCCTGCTGGGCGGCGTTGAGCACGTCGCCGGTGGTGGACAGCCAGATCACCGCGGCGAACCGGTCCAGGTTGGCGTCGGTGAACTGGGCGGCGTCCTCGGTGGCTTCGACTGTGAACCCGTTGGCGGCGCCGAGTTGCTGGATGGCGGCGATGCCCGGGGTGATGGAGCCGTGCCGGAATCCGGCGGTCTTGCTGAAGACCAGCACGGTGAACGGTGCGGCGCTGGCCGTGGGTGGCACGGCGACGATGCCTCCGGCCACGAGGATCGCGCTCAGCGTGACGCCGAGCCACGATCTCAGGGATCTGCGCACGGTTGTCCTTTCGTGGTGCGAGGACGGCGTGCGCCGATCACGCCTGGCGGTGGAGCGAGGTATGTGAATGCATCGTTGCGGTCGGATCACGGGCGCGTCAAGCCTCTTCCGCCATCCGTGAGAGCGTTATCTCCGCAGGTCAGGCACGACCGCGCCGAGCAAGATCGAATAACGGTTTTCGAGGCGGCGATCCACGCCGGTCACCCCCGTCACCGGTCCGGGACCTGCCGTCGGGCTCTCAGCGACCGCCCGCCACCAGCTCGGCGATCATCCCCTCGCAGCTACGGACGACGACCTGGGCTCCGCGCCGCTGCGCCAGCGGAAGCAGCGGGTCCTCGGCCCGGTCCCGCCACCGCCACTGCGCGTCGGTGGCAACCTCCCAGAGCCGCTGCACTGTCGCCTCGTGCTCGACACCCAGCCGGGCCGCGAGGCCCACCCCGTCACCCCCGACGAGCCGCTGCGCCTCGGCGGCCAACTCCGCGTCGAAGCCGAGCCGGGCGTTGCGCAGCGCGACAAGCAGGCGTAGCTCGCGGAACTCGTGCGCACCGGCGAGGATCCGCTCGACCGCGCCGGCCAGCTCCGCGGAACCCGGGATGGGCTCGGACCGCAGCAGCGTCTCGACCGCGGCCAGCGCCGACCGGGCCTTGAGGGTGTCGCCGCGGTCGATGAAACAGCGTGTCACCGACTCACGCAGCTCGGTGAGACCGCTGCGCCGAATGAGTTCCGCCGAGAGTTTCACCCGGCTGTCGAAACCACTGCGCACCAGTGTGGTCGCCAACCGGACGCCGAACAGCCCGAACCGATCCAGCAGCGCGGCACGCACCTCGGTCTCCAGCCGCACCGGCAGCTCGCCGTGGAGGAAACGGTCGGCGGAGATCAGGTGGGGGTCCAGCTCGGCCCGGGGCACCCGGGCGACGGTGGCGAGCGCGGCGAAGTCCGACTCACCGAGCATCCGGCCCGCCAGGCCGATCATCCCACTGCACGCCACCACGTTCACGCTGAGCGCGTTCACCCGGGGGTCGCGGTAGTGCCGACGAGCGAGCTGGCGGGCGGTGAGCAGGCCGTCGATCCGGCCTCCACCGATCTCGTCCGCCCGGGACAACACCATGATCACGTTGACCGGGGCGGCCTGCCCGACCACGCCGTCCCGTCCCGACTCCAACGCCCGCAGATCACTGTCGCGAGCGTCACGGGTCAGATACAACACCGCGTCCGAGTCCCGCAACACCCGCTCCAACACCGGCGCCCGGCCCTGCTCGACGGTGCCGGTGACCGGCGGGGTGTCGATCAGCGTGACCTGCCGCAACGCCCGCGTCGGCCACCGCACCACGATGTCGTGCACGTCCCCCGCGCCCCAGCCGAGATCCACCCGCAGGCCGGTCGCGGACTTGACCACAGTCAACTCCTGCGGAGGCTGACCGACCGGATAGGCGGTCGCGTGCGGCTCGGCGCCGTCCTCGTACCAGGTGAACGCCCCGTCCGCCCGCTCGACCGGCGCGACCTCCTCGCCCATCAGGGCGTTGAGCACCGTCGACTTGCCGGAACGCCAGGGCCCGGCAACCGCGATCCGCAGCGGCTGCTCCAAACGGGCGACCTGACGGCGTAGCTGCGCGACGGCCCGCGGGTGGCCCTGGTAGAGGTCGATGGCCTGGTGCAACAACCCCCAGGCCGCCTCGTCCAGGCGCAGGCCCACGGTCATGCCTGCGGCTCCAGCAGCAGCGGGGCGGAACGGGTGCCGGTCAACTGCTGAGCCTGCTCGTAGAGCGCGGCCAACCGGGTCATCTTCAGCCGGATCTCGCGCTGCCGCTGCTCACGCAGCGAAGCATCGGTGTCGGCCTCCTGCTTGGCGCTGCGAAACGACTGGACGATGGCCTCCTGAAGCTCCTCGGTCAGCCCGGTGAAGTGGTCCCGCAGCATCCGCTGCACCTGGCGGGCGGTGTCCCGGCAGTCGCGGATCATCCGGACGAAGAAGTCGTCGACATGACGCTGGATGGCCGTCTTGACCGTCGCCTGACGGCGACGGAGCAACTGCTTGCTCTCGTCGCGGATGCTCTTGCCCCCGAACAGGGCCCCGATGCCGACCGAGACCGGGTTGATCATCGGCATGCCGGCCAGGGTGGTCGCCAGACCGAACATCAGCATGCCGCCGTACGAGCCCTTCATACCGGTGAACAGCTTCTGCCCCGTGGTGAACCTGTCGATCGTCGGCATCTGCAACTCGGGCACCCGCTGCCCGATGTCCTCCGGCATGGTCATCGACCAGGGCGGCAGCACGTCGTAGCCGTACCTGTTGAAGTTGGCGGCCACCCGGCGGGCGATCCAGTCGCAGCGCTGGATCAGCCACTCGTGGTTGGCCTGCGCCGCCTCCACCAGGCTCCGCTCCAGCCAGTCCTGGAACGTGTCCCAGGCGACCAACGGATCGGCCGTGTCGAACGCCTCGTCGACCGTACGCAGGATCTCCCGGGTCCGGTCGCGCAGGTCGTACTCGATGTCGGACAGCAGATCGCCGATCTCGTCGCTGAGGGTGTTCTGCCACCGGGTCGAGCACCGGCGCAGCTCGTCGACCTCACGCTGCGCCGCGTGCAGCCGGGAGATCGGCCCGGACTGCTCCTCGGCCTCCTGGGTCGCCAACTCGGCGCGCAACGGGGCTGCCAACTGCTCCACCACCGTCCGGGCCACCGTCTGCACCGAGGCCCGGGCGAGCTGGTCGGCCTTGCCGGCCAGGTCCCGTTGCAGTCGGGCGATCAGCACGGGAAAACCGGACTCGGCGTTGAGGTCCCGGTCGTCGGCCCCGGCGGCGCGCAGTCGCAGCGTCGCCGAGACCGGGATCAGCGGGGCCGGGATGCCCGCCTCGGCCAGGTGCTGCCGGTTACGCTCGGCCACCGCGCGCCAGTCCGCCACCAGATCGGTCTTGCTCTGCACCACCACCACGTTGGGGTGTGCACGCATCACGTGCAGCAGCATGTTCAGCTCGGCGACCGACAGGTCCCGGGTGGAGTCGGAGACCAGCAGCACGGTGTCCGCGCGGGCCGGCGCGGCGACCGAGGCGGCGGCACCGATGCCGGAAACCTCGTCGGTGCCGGGGGTGTCCACAAGCACCAGCCCGGCGCCGAGCAGGGCGCGGGGCACCCCGACCTCGACGTACGCCGGGCCGCCACCGGGCCGGCGTCCGACCAGGCCGGCCACGCTCTCCGCGACCTGGTTCAGTGCCACCGGGGTGCGCTCCACGGCCACCGCGACGGCCGCGCCGCCCCGGGCCGGCGGCGGAGCCTGGGCGACCGCGACCGACGGGGCCTCGGCGTGCTGCACCACCGTTGGCAGGACTGTCGTGCGGCCGTCGCCGACCGGGCAGGCCGGCGCGTTGATGATCGCGTTGATCAACTGGCTCTTGCCCTGGTTCGGCTCACCGATGACCAGGACGCGCAGCGTCGGATCCAGCAGTTGGGCGCGCTTCTGCCGGACCGTCTGGAGCAGGTCACCGCGACCGTGTGCACTGCACGTACGGGCGATGTCGTCGAGCACGTCCAACCAGATCCCGGCCATCACCGCACCAAGTGTGCTGATTTCGGCTCAATTATCAAGAGGTAGCCGACGGGGAACCGGAGAGGGCCGGATCGTCCGAGACGATCCGGCCCTCCGCTCCGACCGGAGAACCGGATCAGAGCAGGCCGCCGGTGATGCCCAGCAGCCCGTGATCGGACGAGGCGTGCGAGTCGCCGCCGAGCACACCATCGGTGACCCCGCCGGTCACGTCGCCGACCGTGTCGTGCACACCGGGGAGGAGGCTGTCCACCTGGTGCGTCACGCCGCCCACCGCCGACGGCACGTCGAGCGGCGGGACCACGCCGCCGACGACACCGTCGCCGTGCCCGAGGCCCAGCCCGCCGAGGGTGTCGTCGACACCGAGCGAGCTGACGACCCCGCCGATCTGACCGTGGGCGCCGGAGAGGACGCCACCGGTCAGGTCGCCGCCGATCAGATTCGGGTCGGTGCCGCCGAGCAGGCCGCTCGGGTCACCGACGGTGCCGGTGACGTCACCGAGCACCGGGTCCGCGATCGCGTCCACCGGCTGCACCACGTCCGCGTCGAGGGTGTACGCCACGTCGGAGACGCCGGCAAAGTCGGTGTCCAGGCCGGACGGCCCGACGCCCAGGCCGATCCCCGGCAACACGGTCACCCCGGCGGCCGCCGTCGACGGGTCGACCGCGATGGCACCGAGCACGCCGGCCTTGACGTCCACGCCGGTGGGCGAACTCGTGACGCTGATCTGCTGCGCCACGCTCTGCAACTGACCCACCACGTCGGTGCTGTCGGTGAGCAGCGGGTCGAGGCCGAGCTGCCCGACCGGCGAGGCCAACGGCGCGAGACCCGCCCCCGGCGCGTAGTCGACGACGAGCGGCACGACGTCCTGCACATCCGCCGCGGTGATGTCGGTGAGCCCCGCGCCCCGCAGCGCGCCCTCGGGGTCGAGGTCGAATGCCGACCGCGCGTCGGGGTTCGTCAGCAGGTCGAGCACGAAGTCGTGGAGGGTCTGTTGCGAGTCCATGTGCCGGTTCTCCTCGGAAGTGGCGCCGTCGTACGTCGACAGTGACGCTATTGCCGGGGCCCGTCCCCGGGCATCGGGGCTCAGCCCGCATCCGGCCCGGTTGAACTAGGGGCTCCGCGACCTCGTACGTTAGGGGGACAGGGGGAAACCGTCCCGGCGAGATTAGGGTCCCGACCAGGGGCTGATCTCTGGTACGAACGTAGGAGCCCGCGGGGTTCGCCGGGGGTGGGTCGTCGGCAGCACCGACACCATCGCCACCGGCCGGCCAACTCACGGGGGGAGAAGAGACGATGCCGTACGTCCTGGGGATAGACATCGGGAGCACCAACACCGCTGCCGCGGTCGCACGGCGCACCGGCGCGACCTGGACGCGTCCCGAGCCCGTACCGCTGCACGTCGACTCCCCTCTCGTACCGTCGGTGCTGTGCCTGGCCGAGGACGGCTCGCTGCACGTCGGCGAGCCCACGACCGACGACGGCAGCCGCACCACCCGGGACTTCGTCCACCGCATCGGTGACGACGTGCCCCTGCTGCTGGGCGGCGAAGCGTGCACACCGCAGACGCTTGCCGCGGAACTCGCGGCGTGGGTGGTGGAGCGGGTGCACGCCCTGGAGGGCGGCCCGGCCGAGGCGGTCGTGCTCAGCCACCCGGCGGGGTGGCGCCCGTACCGCCGGGAGGTGCTGCACCGGGCCCTGTCCGACTTCGGCCTGCGGCACGTGACGTTGCTGCCGCGCACGGTCACGGTGGCCGAGAGCCACGCGGCCCGTGGGTTCGCGGGCACCACCGCCGCCGTCTACGCCCTGGGTGGCAACAGCTTCGAGGCCGCGCTCGTGCGTCGCACCGCGCGCGGCACCTACGAGACGTTCGGCACGCCGCAGGGTCTGGACTCGGTCGGCGGCGCCGACTTCGACGAGGCGCTTGCCGGACATGCCCGTACGGTGCTGGCCCGGGAGCTGGCCAGCACCGCCCGCCGCGGCACCCAGGCCGCGCTGCGCGGGCTGCGCGCGGAGTGTGACCGGGCCAAGCGGGCGCTGACCGTCGACCTGACGGCCGACGTGGTGATGGCCCTGCCGAGCGGCCCGGCACGGATACCGGTGACCCGGGCGCAGTTCGAGCACATGATCCGCCCGATGGTGCAGACCACCGTCGACCTGCTGCTGCGGGCCGTGCAGAGCGCCGACCTGACGCCGGCGCAGCTCGACGGGGTCCTGCTGGCGGGCGGCTCGACCCGCGTTCCGCTCGTCGTCGAGTTGATCAGCGCGGCCCTCCCGGTGCCCGTCGAGGTCGAACCGGACTCGCAACTGACCGCCGCCGTCGGCGCGGCGCTGGCCGCCTGCCAGGTGGTGTCGCCGCGCCCCCGCCAGCCGGCACCGGTCGGCGACGCGGTGCGCAGCGCCGGGCGGGCCACCATCCCGGCACCGCGCCGCCCCCACCACGACACCGTTCCGGGCGATCCGCCACCGCGGCCCCCGGTCCGGGTCCTCCCACTGGACCTGCCGAAGCCGTCCCGCCTGGCGCTGGCCCGCAGCCGGGGACGCGAAGGATGACCCCAATGATCATGAACGACATCGCCGCGCCAGGGCTGACGCTCGACAAGGGACCACAGGCCCTGCTGGACACTGTCGCGCGGGACCCGAGCGGCCCACTGGCCGTCGGCATCGCCGGCCCCGGCGGTCACGGCAAGACCGCGCTCCTCGCCGAGCTGGCGCGGGTGCACCAGCGGGCCGGGATCACCGTGCGCACGGCCGCCCCGGAGCCCGGCGAACCGGTCGACCCCGACACGCTGGTGCTTGTCGACGACGCGCACCTGCTCGACGACGCCCGGATCGAGGTGCTCCTGCGCCTGGTCGGCGCCCGCCGGCACCGCCTGGTGGTCGCCCACCGCCCGTGGCCCCGGTCGGCGGCGCTCAGCGAGCTTGTCGACACCCTTCGGCGGGACGGGCAGGCCGTGCTCCTCACGCCGTTCACCCGGGAGCAGACCGCCACCTACCTCACCGCCACCCCGGAGCTGGGCCGTGGCGACGACCTTGTCGACTTCGTCCACACGCAGACCTGCGGCGTACCCCGGGACGTGGAACGGCTGGCCCGCGGCCTGGCCGGCGCGGAGACCCGGACCGGCACGCTGGTCAACCCACCCCGGTCCGTCGTCGCCGAGTTCGGCCCGGACCTGGACGTGCAGCCCGCCGCCGTCCGACGGCTGTTGCTCGCCGTCGCGGCCGGCGGGTCACTGCCGGCGAACATGCTCGCCACGCTCCTCGGCGTGGACCCGTCGGCGGTGGACGAACTGATCGCCACCACGCGGGCGGCCGGGCTGCTCGGCGCCGACGGCCGGCTCGCGCCGATCGTCCGGCGGGCGGTCACGACGCTCAGCCCCACCACCGACCGCACCGCGGTCTGGCGGCGGCTCACCGAGGTACAGCTCGCCCGGGGCGGCGCGGTGCTGCCGCTGGTCCGCTCCCTGCTCGCGGTCGGCGCGCTCGGCGACTGCCCGGCCTCGACCCTGACCGCCGCGGCGGGCGAGGCCCTGGCCGACGAGCCGGCGTTCGCCGCCGAACTGTTCGCCGCCGCCACCGCGGCTGGGCAGCCGGCCAGCGCGCAGCAGGCGCTCGCCGCCGCGCTCGCCGGAAACCTCGACGACGCCCTGCGGTTGGCCGACCGGCTGCTTGCCACCGCCGCCCCGCCCGACCGCTCCGAGGCGGCCGTGGTGGCGGCGACCGCCCTGGCGCACCGGGGCCACGTCGGCCGCAGCGTGGAGCTGTACCGGTGGTCGGGCACCGCCTCGGCGCTGGCCTTCGCCGTCGTCGGCGGGCTCGCCACCGGGGACCCGCACGCCGCCGCCGAGCCACCGGCGGGTGACCCGCTGGGCGAACCACCGACCCTGCACGCCAGCGCCGCCCGACTGATGGCCGGCGGAGTACGCGAGAGCGTGAGCGGCCCGCCGACGGCCGCGCTCTCCGCGCTCGTGCAGGCCGCCGCGCTGCTGGAGCCGGACGGACGGGCGGCCCTCCTCCCGGACAGCCCGGCGGCGCTCGCCGCGCTGACGGCGGTGCACTGCGGTGAGCTGGAGATCGCCGAGCAGGTGCTGCACCGGGCCCTGGGCGCCGGCGTCGGTGGTCCGCTGATGGCTCGCCGCCACCGACTGTTGCAGGCCTGGATCCTGATGGTCCGGGGCGAGACGCGCGCCGCGAGCGAGCACCTCGCCGCGGTGACGCTCGACGGGCGGCAGTTGGAGTCCCGCGACCTGCTCTTCGCCGCCGCGATCCGGATGGGCGTCGGCCGCCGCACCAGCGACATCGGGGCGCTCAAGCGTGGCTGGGGGCAGGCGCTGGAGGCGGTGGTCCGGCACCCCGTCGACCTGTTCACGCTCCTGCCACTGGGTGAGCTGGCCATCGCGGGCGCGCGCCTCGGTGACCTGGCCCGGCTCGAACCGTACCTGCGGGAGGCGCACGCGTTGCTCGGTCGGCTCGGCAATCCACCACTGTGGAGTGTTCCGTTGCACTGGAGTGGCCTGCACGCGGCGATCCTCACCGGCGCGCCGGCCGTCGCCGACGAACACGTCGCGGCCCTGCTGGCCGCAGCCGACCACAGCCGGTACGCCGCCGTGGTCGCCGCCGCCGCGGAGTGCTGGGTGGAGGTGCTCCGGGGTGTCGTCGACCCGGCCCGCGTGGAGGCCGCCGCCCGAGCGTTGCACGACACCGGACTGCGCTGGGACGGTGCTCGCCTCGCCGGCCAGGCCGCCATCCGCACCGCGGACCGGCGGGCGATGACCACCCTGCTGGAATGTGCGCGGGCACTACAGGGGCGACCACCCGGCGGCCACGGCGAGCAGCCGCCGACGACCACCGAGAGCGCCACGCGGGCCGCCGGCCCCACCCAGCAGGGGCTCAGCGACCGCGAGTACGAGGTTGCCGAGCTGGTGCTGGCCGGGTTGACCTACCGCGAGATCGGCGACCGGCTCTTCATCTCGGCCAAGACGGTGGAACACCACGTGGCGCGGATGCGCAACCGGCTGAACTGCGCCAACCGCACCGAGTTGCTGGCTCTGCTGCGCACCCTCGTCGCCGACCGGGCCAGCGACACGGCCGGGCAGCCGTGGCCGCAGCGGGCGACCCGATGAGGGCCCCACGCGGGGGACGCCGCCGCACCGAGCGGAGCGGGACGTGACGCCCAACGAGGTCCGGCTGATCCGGACCAGGCTTGTCGTGCTGGCCGCCGTCCTGGTCACCCTCTGGTCGTACGCGGCCTACCTGACCAGCCAGGACGCCGTCGACCTGCTGCGCGTGCGGGCCCTGGCGGACACCCTGGGCCAGCCCATCGACCGGCTGGTCCTGAGCCTGCAGGCCGAACGCCGGGCCAGCGCCGAGACGATCGCCGGAGCGACGGCGAGCCCGCTGGGCGGGGCGCGCGAGGTCACCGACCGGGCCGTCGCCGAGCTTCGCAGGTTCACCGCGGGCCGCGACGTCCGGTTGCTCAGCGCCGGCGAGGTGCGCGACCGGGCCGACGAGCTGGTCCGCCGGCTCGACGGGCTGAGCACCATCCGGTCCCAGGTGGACGCCGGGCAACTCGACCAGGCCGAGGCGGTCGACGGGTACGACCAGGTCGTCGACGTCGCCTTCCGGGTGTACGGCCCGGAGTGGGGCGCGTACGAGAGCAGGCTGGCCGCCGACACCCGTGCGGTGATCGCGCTGGCCCGCGCCCGGGAGTTGCTCGCCCGGGAGGACACCCTGGTCAGCGCGGCCCTCACCGCCGGACGGCTCGGCGTGGACGACCGACGCCGCCTGACCGAACTCGTCGACAACCAGCGATTCGCGCGGGCCGAGGCGGCGGCCGGGCTGCCCGACGACGGCCCGGTCGAGCACCAGCGGATCGCGACCAGCCCCGAGTTCGCCGAGCTGATCGCCCTGGAGGACAGGCTGTCGCGGGCGGACGCCGCAGACGCCCTGGCCGGGACCACCCTGGAGACCTGGCGGGCCGCCGCGGACGCGGCCCTCGGCGCGTTGCAGACACTGGTGACGAGCACAGCCCGCAGCAGCGTCGAGCGGGCCACGCCGGGTGCCGCCGTGCTCGTCGCCCGGACCGGCGTCGTGCTGGGGTTGGGCCTCATCGTCGTGCTCGTGCTCCTGGTGAGCTGGGCGAGCACCGTCCGACGGCTGACCGACGAGTTGACCCGGCGGCCCGTCGACGCCCCGGCCCCGACCCCGGATGCCGTGGTCACGCCCGACGGCCCCGACCGGGAGCTGTTCCTGCGAATCACCCGCCGCAACCAGGTCCTGCTGCGCGATCAGCTCAACCTGCTGGACGGGATGCAGCGCCGGGAGCGGTCCGCCGAGGAGAGCGGTGAGCTGTTCCAGCTCGACCACCTGACCACCCGGGTCCGGCGTAACGTGGAGAAGCTGATCGTCCTCGCCGGCGCGAGGCCCGCCCGCCGCTGGCGGCGCGCGGTGCCGCTGCTCGACGTCGCGCGCGGCGCCGTCGCCGAGGTGCCGGACTACCACCGGGTCCTGATCGCGCCGCACTGGCCGTGGTCGCTCACGGGCCCGGCCGTCACCGACGTCGTCCACCTGCTGGCCGAGCTGATCGAGAACGCCCTCTCCTTCTCACCGGCGGACACCACCGTCCGGGTCAACGGCGAGCACCGACCACAGGGGTGCGCCGTCGTGGTCGTCGACGACGGGCCCGGCCTGGACGCCGCCGCGCTGGCCGACGCGAACCACCTGCTCGGCAACCCGCCGGCCGGACCACCCACGGGCCCCACCGGCCTGTACGCCGTCGCCGTGCTCGCCGACCGCTGTGGCGCCCACGTCTCGCTGCATCCCAGCCGGCGCGGTGGGACGGCGGCGGTCGTGCTCCTGCCGGCCCAACTGGTCTCGGTGACCGACACCGGCCGGGGGCCGGCCACCGCATCCCCCACCACCCCGTACCCGCCGGCGCACCACGGCACCGGCCGGCCCGACCCGAACGGCGACGGCGCGCTGCCGACCCGGGTCCGTCAGACCGGGCCCACCGGCCCCGAACACGGCAGGGCCGGCCTCGACACGGTCGAGATGCCGGCCGCCAGAGCGACGAGGAGAAACCCATGACCTCCGCAGTGGTCACCGACGACGGCCTGACCGGTGCCCTGGACCGCCTGGTCGACCGAGTGCACGGCGCGGATTTCGCCGTCGTGCTCTCCCCGGACGGGTTGCCCCTCGGCGGCTCCCGCCAGGTGGAGCCGAAACTGGCCGAGCAGATCTCCGGCGTCGTCGCCGGTCTGATCGCGTTGGGGCTGGCCGCCACCCGGACCTGCGACGCTGGCGCTCTGCGTCAGGTCGTGGTGCAGATGGCCCGAGCCTTCCTGTTCGTCGCCACCATCCCGAACGGGACCATCCTCACCGTGCGGATCGCCGGTGACGACGTCAAGGTCGGCGACATGGCGTACGAGGTGGCGCTCTTCGTGGGGCAGGCCGAGCGGCACCTGCCGATCACACTGGGACCGGCCTCCTCCGCGACGATCGGGGACACTGGTGCACACCAGCGGCACCGCTGACGAGGCGTGGTACGACGACGACGCGGGCCCGGTCGCCCGGCCCTACACGATGACCGGCGGGCGTACCTCTCCCACTCGCGGTCAGTTCGACCTGATCTCACTTGTCGTCGCCCGGCGGGCGGCCACGCCTCCCACACCGCTCTTTCCCGAACAGGCGCGGATCGTCGAGCTGTGCCACCATCCAGTGTCGGTCGCCGAGGTCGGCGCCGAGCTGGACCTCCCGCTGGGAACCGTCCGGGTGTTGCTCGGCGACCTGCTCGCGACCGGGCTTATCGAGACGCACGATCCGCCGATGCTGTCGGAGCTGCCGACCGAGGATCTGCTCGAGGCGATACTCGTCGGGCTCCGCGCCCTGTGACAGGGCAGGTGCCATCCGCGACCCGGACGGGTCGCGGGCGTCATCCGGCGACGAACTGAAGGGGAGACAGGCAGTGCCGGCAACACCACCCCAGCCACGCCGTACCGTGGCGATCATCCTGCTGGACCGGATCGTGGCCCTCGCCACGGCTGCCCGGCGGGTGCTCAGCGGTCGGGACGACGCCTCGCGGGTCACCTGGGTCGTCGTCATCGCGGTGCTCGGGGTGCTTGTCGCGACGGCCGTCCTCGTCACCGGGGTGCTGCGTACGCCGGGGAAGCTGGCGCCGGTGACTCTCGACCCGCCACTGTCGGTCGACCAGGTGAGCACACCGCCGGCCGGCACTCCTCGGGCGCAGGCAAGACCGGCGGCCACCAGCCCGGCGGTGGCCGCTCCCCCGCCGTCGGCCTCGGTCACCGCGGTCCCACCGAGCGTCGGGGCCACGACCAGGCCCGCGCCGACGGGTTCGACAGTGGCGCCCACGCCGACCGCCCTGCTCGCCGACTTCGCCATCGAGGACAACGCCCTGCTCAGCTACGGCGCGGCCGTGACGATCACCAACCCCGGGCCGGCGTCGGCGTCACCGTGGACGCTGGTGCTCACCTTGCCCCGGGAGTCGCTGCGGGTCAGCGCCGTCGAGGGCGCGCGGGTCAGCCACGACGGTGCGGTGTGGACGTTCGTGCCGGACGAGGGTGCCGGCCAGGTGCCCGGCGGCGCGTCGGTCCGGGTGACGTTCCGGGTCAACGGTGCGCCCGCTGGCGCCGCCCCCGACGCGTGCACCATCGACGGAGCCGCCTGCGCCGGGCTGTCGAACTGAACGGGTCCTCAGTGGACCGAGATGGGCAGATCGGCGCGCTCCCCCTGCTGCCCGAGTGCCGGCAGCGCCGGCGCGAACGCCAGCAGCATGGCCAGTCCGGCGACGGGTAGCAGGTCGAGAGTGACAACCGGCAGGACGATGCCGGCGATCAGGAGCGGCACGCTCCACCACGGCAGCCGCCGTCTCGCGGCGAGCATGCCCGCGAGGACGACCAGACCGAGGAAGAAGAACTGGGGTACGACGTCGTAGAAGGCCATCTCGACGCCGGGGATGTCCTTGAAGTCCGCGCCGAGGGCCGACATCTCGGCCCGGTCGGCGGCCAGGAGACCCTCCACGATGTCGGCGCCGAACTGCACCATCGTCGCGGCGAGCCCCACCATCGTGAGGGTCACCACCCCGGTACGCCAGGGGCTACCGGGCAGGAGGCGGGACAGCGCCAGCACACCCGGGACGAAGCACACCATGCCGGCGAGCGCGACCAGATGAGCGGCCTGCCAGTCGATCCCCGGCCCGTACACACCGTCGGATCGTGCCCACAGGCGGACCAGGCCGTAGGCGGCGATACCGGCCGGTCCGGCGATCACGTAGAGCGCAGCGCGTTTCATGGCGATCATCATCTGATCGTCGGCGCCCCGCCGGCCTCCGGGAACATCCCTCGGCCGGCCCTGGGTTCCGGCTCAGGTTTTCCACCGAGCGGACCCCCGGTGCCCAGGCGGCGTCCGGCCTCAGGCGCGCCAGATCGGTTGCGCGGCGGCGAGCGCGGCCTCCTGGTACGGCGTCCGCGGCGAGTCCCCGGCGATGACCTCCACCGGCCACTTCTGCCGCAGCGCGACCCAGAGATTCGACATCACGCCCGAATACGTCGACAGCTCGTCCGCGCCCTCGGCCACCCGCAGCACGTACGTCCACGTCGCGGCGTCCGGCGCGCCGTCACGTGGCGTCCGCCAGGCGCGGTGCAGGCTGCGACCCTGGCGGCGTGGGGCGTCGGCGGACAGCAGGGTGTCGGCCGGAGCCGGGTCGGGCGCGTCAGTGGGGCCGTCGGCGCTGAACCGGTACGACAGTGGCGGCACCTGCTCGATGGCCGGCACGTCGGCCAGGTCGGGGCCGTCGGGGTCACCGATGACGGTGCGCAGCAGTGCCCGTTCCTCGCTGGTGATCCCGACGCCGTAGAACGCCAGGCTGAGCAGGAGGGTGGCGTCGGCCAGGTCGAACTCACCCGCGGCGTAGTGCTCCCGCACGGTGCCGAGGACATCGCCGGGGAGCCGGCCCACGAGCCGCCGGCACACGTCGGCGACAGTCGCGTACGTCTTCGCATCCATGGTGTTCATTTCTTCTTGTAGTCGCCGAGCTCGGTGCGGGTGACATTGCCCTGGTCGTCCTGGACCACCCTAATGATCTTGTTGCCCTTCGGGCCCTCCCAGGTCCAACTGCCGTCGCCGCCGACGTCGGGATTACTGTAACGGGGAGGGTTGCCCATCGGGATTCCCTGCGGAGCGGGGTTCGGCGCCGGCGGGTTGCTGATGACGCCGGGGTTGGTCTTGTCCGGCGGGAAGGCGGTACGGATCTCGCCGTCGGCGAGCACCGTCGTCTTGACCTGCACACCATCGACGACGCCGATGTAGTCGTAGGCCCACGCCGGGTTGCCGTCCGCGTCCTTGGTCGGGTACGGCCCCTTGTTCGGTGGCCCCTGCTGCGTCACCTGGTGCGCGGCGTCGAGGATCTTCGCCTCGTCCCAGCTCTTCGGGAACTCCGTCTTGTTGGAGAAGCCGGTGCCCGCGAGGTGGCCGCCCTGTCGACCACCGTCGCCCTCGATGATGTGCTTCCTCGACGCGTCGCTGTGATGGATGCCGTCCGCCGTCGGCGGCTTGGTCGGCGCGGGAGGTGGCGTCGGCTTCGTCGGCTTGGTGTTGCCGGGCCCCTGACCGACCCCGGGTGGATGGCCCTGCTTCGCTGCCTGGCCGGTGGCCTGCTGAGCGCTGGAGATGCCCTTGCCGGCGTTGATACCGCCGTAGCTCTTCGGGGGTTTGCCGGCGCCGCCACCGCCACCCGTGCCGCCGCTGCCGCCGGGTTTTCCGGGCTTCGCCATGGACGCCTTATCCGTTCAGGATGCGGGTGAGGTTGGTCAGGCTGGTGATCAACGCGCCGACGTACATGAGGATGCGCCCGCCCCACTTGACCACGGCGGCGGTGATCTGCGCGGCGATGACCGGGATCGTGACGACGAAGATGGCCTCGACCGCCCAGACGATCACGCGGGCCACCAGGTCCGCGATGAGGTCACGCACGATGTCGCGGGTGAACGCCACCAGGTTGCCGGCACCTTCGGTGGCCGCAGCCATCGCGGCGGAGACCGCGCCGAGCCCACCGAGCGCCTCGACGTTGTGGTCCATCAGGCCGTGGTAGGCCACCGCGGCCTGGCCGTACCACTCGGGCAGGTCGCCGTCGAGGTGCGCCCGCAGGTCGTTGGCCATGCTGTGCAGCTCGGCGGCCATGTTGTTCCAGGTCGCGGCGTGTGCGGCGACCACGTCGGGCATGCCGGTGAGATTGTCGAGCATCTCCCGCAGCGGCTCGAAGTATTCCATCGCCCAGCCCAGACCGTTGGCGAGCAGCGCGCTGAACGGATCCAGCACGGTCACCGCCGCGTCGAGCCCGAACGCGGCACCCGCGAGCAGATCGTCGACCCAGCCCTCGCTCCTGATCGCGTCGACCAGACCCTCGACGCTGTCGGCCAGGGAAGCGCCGGTCCAGACCTCCCGGGTCGAGGTGACGTCGGCGACAAGTGACATGTCGGTCATCGGGTCGCCCTCATCCGGTCAACTGGCTTTCCACGCCGCTCATCAGCGCGGCGTTGTCGCCGTCGACGGTGTCGTAGCCGTCGGCGGTCTGGCGCAGCCCCGAGGCGGCAAGCGTCAGATTCTCCTCGACCTCCGCGAACAACTCGTCCTGCCGAGCGTGCTTGCCCGCCAGGACTGCGGCGATCCAGCCGCAGAGCAACCCGTACGCCGAGTCGTCCTGGGTGATGTGCGCGCTGGCCGCCTTCACCGCCGCGAAGCGCCCCGCCAACGCCTCGATGTTGCGCGCGTGGGCGCGGATCTCGTCCGCGTCGACCGCGAACCCGTCGTTCACCAGAATCACCGCCAGCCTCGGTGGCCGTCAGCTCGCCGCGCCACACCGCCCATGATCATCAATGGCGGAGTCTAACAAGCGCTCACCTTCGAGGTGACCCCGCGTCAGGCCCGTCCGGCCGGCGTCGCGAGGGCGGCGACAACGCTCGGGTGGCGAGCGTCGCTCATGCTGAAGTGGTGATTCGTTTCGTACTGAATGTGCTGTGGCTCATCTTCGGCGGTGGCATCGTGCTGGCGGTCGGGTACGGCGTCGCCGCCCTTGTCTGCTTCGCGCTTGTCGTCACCATCCCGTTCGGAGTGGCGTCGCTCCGCCTCGCCGTCTACTCGCTGTGGCCCTTCGGCCGCACCCTGGTGCCGAAGCCCGGCGCGGGCATCGCGTCCGGGTTGGCGAACATCCTCTGGCTGGTGCTGGCGGGCTGGTGGCTCGCGCTGTCCCACATCGTCGCGGGGATCGCCCTCTGCGTGACGATCATCGGGATTCCATTCGGAATCGCCAACTTCAAGCTCGTGCCGGCGGCGTTCTGGCCCCTCGGCCGCGAGGTCGTGGACACGCCCTGAGCGTGGAAAAGGGGGACTCCCGGTCCCCCGCCACTTCTAACATATAGCGCACTGGGGGGCTTGCGGCAAGACCCGGGTCGTGCCGCAAAATCGTCGGCCGAGGCCAGAATCTGCCGAAATGGAAGTCATCATTTGAATTCCTCGCCTACCTCCGTGTTCGATCTCCCCGCGCACCTCTCCCCCAAGGCCGACCCCACGCTCATCGCCCGGGACGAGCAACATTTCGCGACGATGGCGCAGAGCCTCGACCGGCTGAACGCCGAGCTGTCCGAGCGCCTTGCCGCCGAACGCCTGGCACCTGGCGGCAAGGGCCGGCAGGCGATGGACCGGGACGAGGAGATCCGCCGGCTGACCGGCCGCCTGCGCGCCCTGAGTCGCTACGGCTTGGACCTGTGTCTCGGTCACGTGGTCGGTGCCGACGACGCCGAACCCGTGTACGTCGGGCGGCGGGGCCTCACCGACAGCACGGGTCGGCGGCTGCTGCTCGACTGGCGCTCGCCCGCCGCCGAGCCGTTCTTCGGCGCCACCCACGCCAACCCGATGGGCCTGGCCAGCCGTCGCCGGTACCGGTGGACCCGCGGCCGGATCAACGACTACTGGGACGAGGTGTTCACCCCCGACGGGTTCGTGGGGCACGCCGTGGCGCTCGACGACCAGTCCGCGTTCATCGCCAGCCTGGGCAGCGCCCGATCCGCCCGGATGCGGGACGTGCTCAGCACCATCCAGGCCGACCAGGACGCCATCATCCGGGCCGGATCGGCCGGCGCGCTCGTCGTCGACGGCGGGCCGGGCACCGGGAAGACAGTCGTCGCGCTGCACCGCACCGCCTACCTGCTCTACTCCGACCCCCGCCTGGGTCAACGCCGCGGTGGCGTGCTCTTCGTCGGGCCGCACCAGCCCTACCTGAACTACGTCGCCGACGTCCTGCCCAGCCTCGGCGAGGAAGACGTACAGACCTGCACCCTGCGGGACCTCGTCGAGGAGGGCGGCGCGGCGATCGTCGAAGGAGACCCGGAGGTGGCCCGGCTGAAGTCCTCGGCGGACCTGGTCCGGGCGATCGACGCGGCGGTCCGGTTCTACGAGGACCCGCCTGTCACACCGATGACAGTCACCACCGACGAGGCCGACATCCGGCTGAGCCCCGACGACTGGGCCGACGCGTTCCAGGCACCGGGGCCGGGCACCCCGCACAACGAGGCACGCGACGAGATCTGGGCGGAGTTGCTCACGATCCTCGTCGACAGGTACGACGGCGACGAGCCGGACGACGTGCTGCGCCGGTCACTGTCGCGAAACCGGGAACTGCGCACCGCCTTCAACCGCGCCTGGCCCGTGCTCGACGCGGCCGACCTGGTGGGAGACCTGTGGTCGGTGCCCGCGTACCTGCGCACCTGCGCGCCCTGGCTCAGCCCGGAGGAGATCCGGAAGCTGCGGCGCGACGACCCCCGGGCCTGGACCGTGTCCGACCTGCCGCTCCTGGACGCGGCCCGGCGACGCCTCGGCGACGCGGCACGGCCGCAGCGGCACGACCCCGCCGCCGCCATGGAACGGGAACACCGGGCCCGGGTCGTCGACGAGCTGCTCGCGGCCCACGCCTACGACGACGGCGAGGGCCTGCTGACGATGCTGCGCCAACCCGACCTGCGCGACGCCCTGGCCGACGACGAGTCCGCGTCGCCCACCGCCGACCCGGACCTGCTGGCCGGACCGTTCGCGCACATCGTCGTGGACGAGGCCCAGGAGCTGACCGACGCCGAGTGGCAGATGTTGCTGGCCCGGTGCCCGTCGCGCAGCTTCACCATCGTCGGGGACCGCGCCCAGGCCCGACACGGGTTCACCGAGTCGTGGCAGGAACGCCTTGAGCGGATCGGGCTCGACCGGATCACCCTGGCCTCGTTGAGCATCAACTACCGCACTCCGCGGGAGGTCATGGCGGAGGCCGAGCCGGTCATCCGGGCCGTTCTCCCGGACGCCAACGTGCCGACCTCCATCCGCGGCAACGGGCTCCCCGTCGTGCACGGCTCGGCCGCCGAGCTGGGCACGATCCTCGACACCTGGCTCGCCGAGCACACCGACGGGACCGCCTGCGTGATCGGCGATCCGGCGTTCCCGCCGACGTCACGCGTCCGATCGCTGAGCCCGGAGCAGGCCAAGGGTCTCGAATTCGACCTGGTCGTCCTGGTCGACCCGGACGCGTTCGGCACGGGCGTCGAGGGCGCGGTGGACCGGTACGTCGCGATGACCCGGGCGACCCAGCGACTCGTCATCCTGACGAGTCGCTGAGTCGCCCAGCCGGCCGATCCGCCCGCGGCGTCAGTTGCCGAGCGTGACGTGCAGGATCTTCTCGTTGCTGTTGTTCGGGGTGCTGTCCTTGTCGCCGACGGTGGTGGTGGTCAACCACAGCCCGCCGTCGGGGGCCGGCTCGACCGTCCGCAGGCGACCGTAGGTGCCACTGAAGTACGTCTGCACGTTGGTCAGGCTGCTGCCGCTGATCACCGCGCGATACATCCGGGCACCACGCGTGCAGGCCACGTAGAGGGCGTCCCGCACGATCGTGATCCCGGAGCAGGACCCCTCCGCCGTCGGATAGGTGCGCGCCGGCGCGATGAACCCGGCGGTGCCGCAGGTGCCGCTGGTGCCCTCGCACGACGGCCAGCCGTAGTTGCCGCCCTTCGTGATCAGGTTGGTCTCATCCATGATCGAGTTGCCGAATTCCTGCTCCCACAGGCGGCCCTGCGAGTCGAACGCCAACCCCTGCGGGTTGCGGTGGCCGTAGCTCCACACGTAGTTGCCGAACGGGTTGTCCGAGGGGACCGTGCCGTCCGGGTTGAGACGCAGGATCTTGCCTTCGAGGCTCGACCGGTCCTGCGCGTAGTTGCCGTTCTGCGCGTCGCCCGTGCTGGCGTACAGCTTGCCGTCCGGGCCGAAGCGCAGCCGGCCACCGTCGTGGTACTTGTTGCGCCGGATGCCGCTGACCAGCACCTGCTCGCTGGCGGTGTTGAGTCGCCCGCTCTCCAGCCTGATCCGCACGATCCGGTTGTCGCTCGGCGAGGTGTGCATGATGTACAACCAGCGGTCGCTGGTGAAGCTGGCCGAGATGGCGAGCCCGAGCAGGCCGCCCTCGCCGTCGGTGCTCTGCACGTTCGGGACCGTGCCCAGGTTGGTCTTGGCGCCGGTTGCGGTGTTGAGCTGGATGATGTCGTGCGCGTCGCGCCGGTTGTACAGGACGGTGCCGTCCGGCAACGTCACGAGCCCCCACGGGATGTCGGTGTCGGTGGTCACCTGACGCACCCCGCACACCGGGTTGCCGCAGCCCGCGCCGGTGGTCACCGTCGCGGTGGAGCTGCGCGACGAGGCGTTGCCCTGCGCGTCCCGGGCCACCACGTAGTACTGGTACGCGGTGTTCGCCGCCAGCCCGCTGTCGGTGAAGGTGGTCACCGGCGGCGTACCGGTGACCGTGCCGACCTGCGCGCCACCCCGGAAGACGTCGTACGCCCGGACGCCGACGTTGTCGGTGGACGCGGTCCAGCGCAGGGTCACCGTGGTGCCCGAGGCGGTGCCGGTGAGCTGTTGCGGCGCGGTCGGCGCCTGGGTGTCGGCCTGACACGCCGGGGGTGTGATCGACACGGTGGTGCTCGCCTGGGACACGTTGCCGGCGGCGTCGCGGGCGTTGACGTACAGGCCCCAGGTCGCTCCGGCGACCACAGTGAGGCTGGTGGACAGCGTCGAGCCGCTCACCGACGTCATGAGCTGACCGTCGTGGTAGATGTCGTAGAAGGCCACCGCGACGTTGTCCGTCGAGGCGTTCCACGCGAAGGTCACTGAGTTGCACGTCAGGCCGCTCACCCGCGGGTTGCCCGGTGCCGTGGGCGGCTGGGTGTCGGCGCTGCCCAGAGCCGTCGTCCACCGCTGGTTGGACTGCCCGTTGCAGGTCCAGAGACCAACCACTGTGCTGTTGGCGGTGCCGGCGCCGGTGCCGTCCAGGCACAGGCCGGACTGGACACCGACGATGGTCCCGTTGGTGGTGATCCGCCAGCGCTGGTTGGCGCCGCCGGTGCACGAGTTGATCTGCAACGCGGCAGGCGCGGTGGTGTCCTGGCCGACCACGTCCAGACACATCGTCTCGTCGTAGACCCGCAGCTCACCGGCCGCGGTGAACGTCCAGGCCTGGTTGGCCTGACCGTTGCAGTCATAGATGTTGATGCCGGCGCCGGCCGTCCGGACGCCGCCGACGACGTCCAGGCAGCGGCCCGACGCCGCGCCGACCACCGTCGAGGTCGCCGCGGCCGATGCCGGCACGCCGACCGCGACGCTCAGCAGCGTCACCGCTGCCATCGCCGCCGGCAGCAGCCGTCGTCGTGCGTGACGTGGGTGGGGCCGCGCGAAGGCTGACATCCGTCCTCCAGGATCGGGGCGTCGACCGGACCGACCCGGCGCCGGACGACCCGGCGCCCGCCCAAGTCGAACTATGAACATCGATAATCAAAGATGGGTCGACGGCGCATGTCAAACGATGTCACTCGATCGGCGACAAAGCCCCAGATCGATGCGATGTCCGGCAGGGCGGCCGGGCCGGCGGGCGACGAGTCAGTCGCCCCGCAACGACTCTCGGACGTGCCGGCGGGCGTGGTGGATCAGGGACTTCAGCGTGCCGACCGGTATGCCCAGTTGCTCGGCGATCTCCTGGTAGTCGAGCTGGCACAGGTCGGACGGGCCCGGCCCGGCCGCCGCTGCGACGCACCCGCCGGGCCCTCACCCTCGTCGGCGCGGTGGCCGCGACGCTTGTCATGACCGGTTCGTCCGCCGCCTCCGCCACACCGCCGGGCTGGACCCGGGTACGCGACGTGACCGGCACCGTCTCCGTCGCCGTACCCGACGACTGGGCCCGGCAACTGCGCGACGGCGGCTGGAAACCGGCAGTGGTCGGACTGCCCGGCGGCCACGGCCCCGGCCTGCTCGTCGGGCCCGACCTCACCGGCTGGGCCGACGCGGACAGTCCGACGCCCGGGGTGTTCGTCGGGGTGAGCCCGTCGCTCACCGGCACGTCGGTCCAGCCGACACTGCCCGACCACCCCTTGTGCACCCGTGCCGCCGACCGCACGATCACGGTCGGCAGCCTCCGCGGGAGCGCCCGGCACTGGACGCGGTGCGCCGACACCGCGACGTCGTTCAGCGAGGTCACACTGGTCGCGGCCGAGGCCACTTCGGCGTCTACGTCCAGATCAGACAGACCGGTGACGTCGACCGCACCGACGAGATCCTGAACACGCTGCGCCTGGACGCCTCCACGGCCGCGCAGGGCTAGTAGCGTTCCCAGTTCCCGCTGCCGTCGGCCTGGCGCCACCGGCGGGTCTCGGTGCCGCCGTCGAGCCGGCGCACGGTGGCCTCCACGTTCTGGCCCACCAGCCGGTACGACACGAACGTCATGACCCGGTCGCCGGCGGAACTGGACTCGTCTCCCTTGATGACCGGCCACGCGTACCGTCCCCGGCCGTTGTCCGAGAGCTGCACGGGCACCAACGCCTGACGTCGTGCGGCGTCCGGGTTGCCCAGCTCGACGAGGACGAGCGCGTCCTCTGTCGACGGCGCGTTCGCCGGCTCCTCGACGAGGAACTCCCCGTACACCGGCCGCGCGCCGCCGGGCAGGATCCGGCACGGCACGTCGAACCCGTTCGACCCGTTGCGGAACGCCACGGCGTCGTCGGACTCGCCACAGAAGTCGAGCTTGCGGATCACCGCGTTGGGCCAGTTGGTCCGCCTGATCTCGCTCACTCCAGCGCCCGACCCGGAGGTCCGGGTGGCCGGCGCGCCCGGGGTGGGGCTGCCGGCGGCCGGCGCGCTCGCACTGGCGGTCGTCGGTGCGGTCGACGCCGACGGGCTCGCGCTGCCGGACGGGGAGCCGGCGGGCGCGGCGTCGCCGCCGACCCGGTCGACCGACGGCGTGCAGCCGGCCGCGAACGTAACGGTGAGCGTCACACCGACGAGCAGTTTGCCGCGCATGGGCGGTCCTTTCCTCTGCGGGATCTGTCACAGGGTTCGATGCCCCGCCACGGGCGCTGGTTCACGCGGACGGGCGCGGATCTTTCCACCGTCGGTGCACCCGGTCCTCCTCCTCAGGTCGCAGAGGCATTGCCGTCCTGCGCCAGATGGTTCGGCGCGTCCCGTCGAACAGGCTGGTGCCACGGCATCGGGTGACGCCGTACGGACCCGCTCCGGACACCCGGTCGCCGGGGAAGGCACCGGCAGACAATGCGCTCTCGCACTGTTCTTCGACCCCACTCACCCCGACGCGCGGCAACGATCGCCCGGCTCGGCGCGATGCTGGCGGCCACGGCCCTCGTCGCGGCGACCACCGCGGGCTGCGGCGCGTCGCCCGGCAGCCCGGCCCCGCCCGTCGGCACTCCGGCCGCTCCCGCCGGCCCGAGCGGCAGCGGCCCCGCCCTGACCGAGGCCGACGCCACCGCCTGGCTCGACGGCCTGCTGCCCGCCGCGCTCGACCGCACCGGCATCGCCGGGGCCACTGTCGCCGTCGTCCACGACGGCAGGATCATCACCACCCGGGGGTACGGCTACGCCGACACCGGTGACGGTGGCACCGGGGCGGTACCCGTCGACCCGGACCGGCATCTCTTCCGGATGGGGTCGGTGTCGAAGCTCGTCACCGCCACCGCCGTCCTGCAACTGGTCCAGAGCGGCAAACTCGATCTCGACGCCGACGTCGAGACGTACCTCGACTTCCGCCTGCCGCACCGCTACGAGCGGGCCGTCACCCTGCGGCACCTGCTGACGCACACCGCCGGTTTCGAGGAGCGGATCGCCGGCCTCATCGGCACCGACGGTGGCGACGTCGACCTGCGCCGGGCCCTGGTGACCGACCCACCGGAGCAGATCTACGAACCGGGCACCGTCCCGGCGTACTCCAACTACGGCAACGCGCTCGCCGGTTACGTCGTCGAACGGGTGAGCGGGACGCGCTTCGAGGAGTACGTGCAGCGCAACATCCTGGACCGGGCGGGCATGCCGTCGTCGAGCTTCGAGCAGCCCCTCCCGGCGCCGCTGCGCGATCGGATGTCCAAGGGGTACGACACGTCCGCCGCGCCCGCCGCGCCCTTCGAGATCGTCGGCACTCCCCCGCCCGGCGCGCTGAGCGCCCCGGCCACGGACATGGCGCGGTTCATGCTCGCCCAACTCGGTGAGCCGGTCGGGTTCGGTCCCCTGCTGGACCAACCGACCCGCGAGTTGATGCAGCGTCCGGCGCTCGACGCGACAACGCTCGGCACGCTTGCCGACGGACCCCGGATGACACTCGGCTTCTTCGACGAGAGTCGCAACGGCCACCGGATCCTCGGCCACGGCGGCGACACCACGTACTTCCACACCCACCTGCAGATCTTTCCCGACGACCGGGCCGGCATCTTCCTCTCGCTCAACAGCAACGGCTCCGACGCCCTCGCCAGCCACGACCTTCGTCAGGCCGTCGTGAACGGCTTCGCCGACCGCTACTTTCCCGCCCGCGACGGGCAGCCGAGCACCGGCGTCGACCCGGCGACCACCGCCGAACACGCCGCGCTGGCGGCCGGCACGTACGAGTCCTCACGCGGGGTGCGCAGCAACTTCCTGACCGCCATCGGCCTGGTCGGCCGGACGACGGTAAGCGTCGTCGACGACGACCGGTTGCTGTTCGAGCCGGGTCCACTGTCCGACTCGCCCGCCCGCTACGAGGAGGTGGCGCCCTGGGTCTGGCGCGAGGTCGGCGGCCAACGCACGATCGCCATGCGGGCGACCGACGACCGGGTCGAGGCGATCGGTTTCGACTCCGCGTTCGCCCTGCTGCCGGTCGCGCCCGCACGCGCCTGGGCGGTGGTCGTTCCGGTGCTCGCCGGGTCGACAGTCGTGCTGCTGCTCACCGTCCTGTCCTGGCCGATCGGCGCGCTCGTCCGCCGCCGACTCGGTCGCGCCCCACGCGAGCGGGCCGGGCGCACCGCGCGGATCCTGAGTCGCGTCGCCGTCGCCGGCACGCTCCTCGCGTTCGTCGGTTGGGTGCTGAGCGTCAGCAGCATCATGAGCCTGCGGGACGTCCCCGGCTCGGTCCTGCGCACCGTGCAGGTGCTGCAACTGGTCGGTCTGCTCGGTGTGCTGCCCGCCGCCGTCCGGCTGGCCGACGACGTCCGACGCCACGTCGGCTGGCCGAGGGTCGCCGGCAGCGCTCTGCTGCTGCTCGCTCTCGCCGGTGCGGGCTGGTTCGCCGTGGAGTTCCGGCTGCTCGCGCCTAGCATCTCCTACTGACCCGCCTGACCCGGGACGACCCGGAGCAAGGATGCGCACCGCATGAGGGACCACACCGGCACCGAACCCGGCTCGCCGCGACTGACGAGATGGCTCGACGGACGGCTCACCCGACTCGGCGTGACCGGGGTGTTCCCCCGGGACTGCCTGCTCGCGGTGGTGCTGACCGTGACGACACTCGTCCTGCTGACGGTGCTGCTCTGGTTCGTGGCACCCGAGGACGGGGTGTCCTTCGACCCGACGCGGGCGGGGCTGCTCATCGCCGGCTGCTGCGCCCAGGCGATGGTGCTGTGCCTGCGTCGGGTCCGCCCGCTGCTCTGCCTCGCGCTCGTCGTCGGCCTCCAACTGCTCGTCACCGGCGTCTCGCTGCCCGAGGCGACCGTCCGGGGCGTCGCGCCGTTCGTGGTGGCGTACACCATCGGGTCGGTGCTGCCGCTCCGGCGCGCGCTGCCGGCCGTCGGCGCGGCCGTGCTCGTGGAGTCGATCGGGGCGGCCTTCGTGGTGACCCCCGATCTGCTGACGGTGATCGCGTACGTCTCCGCAAGCGCGCTGACCTACCTCAGCGCGACAGTCGTCGGCAGCTACGTGGCCACGTACCGGCGCTACGTCGAGTTGGTCCGGGTGCGGGCGGAGGAGGCGATCCGGGAACAGCAGACGAAGATCCAGGGGGCGATCGGCGCGGAGCGCACCCGGATGGCCCGCGAGCTGCACGACGTGGCGGCCCACCACCTCTCCGGCATGGTCGTGCAGGCGGCGGCGGTCGAGCGGTTGATCGACCGTGACCCGGCAGCCGCGAAGGCCGGGGTGGCCTGGATCCGCAGCCAGGGCAAGGAGACCCTGGACAACCTGCGGCTGGTCGTCGGTGTGCTGCGCGGCCGCCCCGGGTCCGAGGGCGGCGACGGCAGCGCCCCGGTGCCGGGTCTGGGCATGCTCGACGACCTGGTCCGCACCGCGGACAACCTCACCGGTCCGGTGGAGCTCGTCCGCGAGGGGCAGCAGCGCGAGGTGTCGCCGATCGCCGACGTCGCGCTCTACCGGATCGTGCAGGAGTCACTCAGCAACGTCCGTCAGCACGCCCCGGGCGCTGCGGCGCGGGTGGTGCTCCGCTTCCTGCCCCGCTCGGTGTCACTTGAGGTGGTGAACGAACCTGCCGCCCGGCGTACCGTGCCGGCGGCGCGGACCGGCGGAGTCGGCCTGGTCGGCATGCGCGAACGCGCGAAGCTGATCGGCGCGACGTTCGCGGCCGGCCCGACCCCGGCCGGTGGTTGGTCGGTCACCGCGACGCTACCGACGAACGATCCCGTCGCGTCGCATCCGAAGGGAGAGGCCCCGGCATGATCAGAGTGATGCTCGTCGACGACCAGGCGGTCGTCCGCGCCGGCTTCCGCGTCATCCTCGAAGAGGCCGGAGACGTCGAGGTCGTGGCGGAGGCGTCCAGCGGTACGGCCGCCGTCGAGTTGGCCCGTCGGCTGCAACCGGACGTGATCTGCATGGACGTCCGGATGCCGCACGGCGACGGGCTCACCGCGACGCGGCAGATCGTCGCGGACGCCACCGGAACACCACCGGCGGTGCTGGTGGTGACGACGTTCGACCTCGACGAGTACGTTTTCGGGGCGCTGGAGGCCGGTGCCAGCGGATTCATCCTCAAGGACTGCGAGCCGGAGGACCTCGTCGAGGCGGTGCGTCGCCTCGCCGGCGGGTACGGCCTCGTCGACCAGGCCGTCACCCGCCGGGTGATCTCGGAGTTCGCCAGGCGCACCCCCGCTCCCCGCTCGGACGCGGCGGCGGCCCACCAGCTGACCGCGCGGGAGACCGAGATCGTGCAGCTACTCGCGCAGGGGCTGTCCAACGTCGAGATCGCCGATCGGCTCTTCATCGAGACCAGCACGGTCAAGTCGCACCTCGGGCGGGCCATGGGCAAGATCGGCGCACGGGACCGCCTACAGACGGTCGTGTGGGCGTACCAGAACGGCGTGGTCCATCGCTGAGAGGCACCCCGCTTCAGTCACTCCACTCCTTGGCGAGCAGTTCGTAGGAGCGGACCCGGTCGGCGTGCGCGTGGGTGATCGTGGTGACGAGCAGTTCGTCGGCGGCGGTGACGTCCCGCAGGGTGCCCAGCCGCTCGGCGACCGTCCCGGGCGATCCGACGAACTGGGTGTCCACCCGGTCGGCGACGAGGTGCCGGTCGGCGTCGGTCCACGGCAGCACGGCGGCCTGCTCCGGGCTCGGGAAGGGCATCGCTCCCGCGCCACTGCGGATGCTGCGCACCCACGGTCCGTACGGTGCGGCCAGCCGGCGGGCCGTGTCGTCGGTCTCGGCGACGACCACGTCGGCGGAGACCACCACGTACGGCTCGGCGAGCGCGGCCGAGGGCTGGAACGCGGCCCGGTAGGCGGCGACCGCGTCGAGGATCGAGGAGGGGCTGACGTGGTAGTTGGCGGCGAAGGGCAGGCCCAGCGCGCCCGCGAGTTGGGCGCTCTCCCCGCCGCTGCTGCCCAACAGCCACACCTGGAGGTCGGTGCCCTCCCCCGGCACGGCGTGCGCGTCCAGGCCGTCGGCGTCGGTGTAGTCGCCGCGCAGCAGGGCCAGCACGTCGGCCACCTGCTCGGCGAAGGGCGGCGGCTGTGCGCCCGGCTGGTGCAGCAGGGCGGTGCTCAGGGCGAAACGCGGTGAGGCCAGCACGCTGGCGTAGGAGAACGGTGGTGGGATGAGCAGCCCGTCGACCACCCGAGCCGCCACCGGCGGCGGGGTGGGCGCGGCGCTCTCCCGGGCCGCCTCGACGCGCCGCTGGCCGGACCGGCCCAGCCCGAGGTCGATGCGGCCGGGGTACAGGGCGGCGAGGGTGCCGAACTCCTCGACCACCGACAGGGCGGTCCGGTGCCCGACCTGGACGGCCCCGGAGCCGACGCGGAGCACGCTGGTGGCCGCGGCGATCTGCCCGATCAGCACGGCCGGCGCGGAACTGGCGACACCGGCGGCGAGGTGGTGTTCGGCCAGCCAGTACCTGTGGTAGCCGGACTGCTCGGACCGACGGGCCAGGTCGACGGTGTTGCGCAGGGCGTCGGTGACGGTGCCGCCGGCGGGCACCGGCGACAGGTCGAGGATGGACAGTGGCGTGGACGGCATGATGGTCCCCGTTTCTGGTCAGGCCACCGCGGTGGCGGTCGCCGGCGGCGCGAAGGGGCGGCTCGGGATCTCCCGGCGCAGCACCGGTGCCACCTCGGCCTGGAAGAGTTCCAAGCTCTCCCGGTGCTGCTTGTCGGTGAGCCCGTCGCGGTCGGCCTGGAGATGGATGACCTCGTGGCCGAACTGCTCGTGGTACCGCAGCACCTTGTCCACCAACTGCTGCGGGCTGCCGACCAGGATCGAGCTGCGCTCGATGGCGTCCTCCAGGGTGCCGAAGACCGGCTGGACGCCGAGCCGCCGGAACGCGGCGACGCGGGCCTCGAAGATCGGCCGGTACCTGTCGATCGCCTCCTGTGAGGTGTGGGCCACGAGGAAACCGGCGGTGCCGGCACCGACGAGGGCGTCGGCCGGATCGTGCCCGTAGTGGACCCACCGTTCCCGGTAGTGGCGGATGAGTTCGGCGTACGGCTCGATCGGGTTGGTGACGTTGGCGGAGAAGATCGGGTCGCCGTACCGGGCGGCGAGGTCGACCGATTCCCTGCTGGTGGCGCTGCCATGCCAGACCCGGATGGGCTGTTGCAGCGGGCGGGGCCAGGTCTCGGCGTCGGTGAGCGACGGCCGGTACGTCCCGGACCAGGTGACCCGGTCCTCCCGCCAGAGCCGGCGGAACAGCTCGTAGCCCTCCCGGTTGCGGTCCCACTGGTCCTCGGCGGTGACGTGGAACAGTTGTGCCTGCGCCGCGCCGTTGCCCTTGCCGATGATCAGTTCGAGTCGGCCGTCGCTGAGGTGGTCGAGGGTGGCGTAGTCCTCGTAGGCGCGGACCGGGTCGAGCAGGCTGAGCGTGGTGACCGCCGTGAACAGCCGGATGGTGGAGGTGCGGGCCGCGATGTGGCTCAACACCACGGGCGGCGACGACGAGATGAACGGACGCTCGTGGCGTTCACCGACGCCGTACCCGTCGAAGCCGAGCTCCTCGGCGAGGACCGCCGTGTCGACCACGTCCCGGAACCGTTCGGTGGTGCTCCTGCGTTGGCCGGTGACCGGGTCGGGCAGGTGGGTGATGAGCGTTATCAGCAGGAACTTCACGCGGCGACCATCACTTTCGGCTGGAGGGTCAGGCGACCGGGGCGACCGGACGGGCAGGGCCGAGACCGAGGTGGTCGCGCAGGGTGGTGCCGGTGTACTCGCTGCGGAAGACACCGCGTTCCTGCAACAGCGGCACGACCTGGTCGACGAACTCGTCGAGCCCGCCGGGGGTCAGGTGCGGCACCAGGATGAACCCGTCGGCGGCGTCCGACTGCACGAAGTGGTTCATCCGCTCGGCGACCTGCGATGCGGTGCCGACGAACGACTGCCGGCCGGTGACCTCGATGATCAGATCGCGGATGCCGAGGCCCTTCTCCTCGGCCAGCGCCCGCCACCGCCGGGCGGTGTCGACCGGGTCGGGATACATGCCGGCGCGACCTCGGCTGATCGCGTCGCCGGAGACGTCCGGGTCCTCGGCGGGCAGTGGTCCCTCCGGGTCGTACCCGGACAGGTCCCGGTTCCAGAGTTGTTCCAGCAGCAGGATCGCGGTCTGCGGGCTGACCTGCTGGCGACGGATGTGGTGAGCGCGTTCCTGCGCCTCGGCGTCGGTGTCGCCGAGCACGAATGTGACACCGGGGATGACCAGCAGGTCGCCGGGTTGGCGGCCGTACCGGGCCAGCCGGGACTTCACGTCCCGGTAGAAATCCTGACCGTCCTCCAGCGTGCCGTGCCGGGAGAAGATCGCGTCCGCGCTCGACGCCGCGAACTCGCGCCCGTCCGGAGAGTCACCGGCCTGCAGGATCACCGGATGCACCTGCGGGCTGCGGGGCACCGTGAAGCGCCCCGCGATGTCGAACTGGTCGCCCCGGTGGGCGAATGCGCCGACGTCGGCCTCGGTGACGAAGCGGCCGGCGTCCCGGTCGCCCACGATCGCCTGCGCCGGCCACGACTCCCACAACTCGCGCGCCGTACGCACGAACTCGGCGGCCCGGTCGTAGCGCAGCGAACGGTCCAGGTAGCCACCCCGGCGGAAGTTCTCCCCGGTGAACGCGTCGGAGGTGGTGACGACGTTCCAGGCCGCCCGCCCGCCGGAGAGGTGGTCGAGGCTTGCCAACTGCCGGGCCAACTCGTACGGCTCGCGGAAGGTGGCGTTGAGCGTGCCGGCGAGACCCAGGTGCGTGGTGACCGACGCCAGGGCGGCGAGCACCGTCAACGTGTCCGGGCGACCGACGACGTCCAGGTCGTGGATACGGCCCCGCTGCTCGCGTAGCCGCAGCCCCTCGGCGAGGAAGAAGAAGTCGAACTTGCCCCGTTCCGCGGTACGGGCCAGGTGGACGAAGGAGGAGAAGTCGATCTGACTGCCGGACGCCGGGTCGCGCCACACGGTGGTGTTGTTCACGCCGGGAAAGTGCGCGGCCAGGATGATCTGCTTGGGCATGACGGGTCTCCAGTGCTCAGGCGGTCGCCGCGGCGGCGTACCGGCTCGCCGGTCGGGGCAGGCCGAGCAGGTCACGCAGCGTCCCGACGGCCGGATAGCCGACGCGGAACAGACCGCGATCCCGCAGCGCGGGCACCACCGCCCGGGTGATCGCGGTCAGGTCGTCGGGGAGCACCGCCGGTCGCAGCCGGAAACCGTCCACTCCGGCGCGGTGCCACTCGGCGAGCAGGTCGACCAGTTGCCCCGGGGTGCCGGCGAAGACCGCCGCGTCGGAGGTGAACTCCGCGCCGTGCAGCCCGTCCAGGCGGGCTGCACGCTGCCGAGCCAGCGTCGACGTGTCGTCGAGCAGCACGACCAGGTCGGCGAGGACGCGCAGTCGCCCGTCGCTGCGGCCGACGGCCTCCTCGGCCGCCCGTACCTCCGCCACGATCGCGGTGGCGTGCCCGGCATCGGTCGGGGTGACGAAGACGACGTCGGCGTGGCGGGCGGCGAACGCGTACGGCACCGCCGAGTGGGCCAGCGCGGCGACGACCGGCTGCCCCTGCGGTGACCGGGGCACGATGGAGGGGCCCCGGAGCGAGAACCACCGGCCGGTGAAGTCGATGTAGTGCAGCCGCTCCCGGTCGACGAAGCGGCCGGTCGACACGTCCCGGATCACTGCGTCGTCCTGCCAGCTGTCCCAGAGCCGGCGAACCACCTCCACCGCGTCGCCGGCCTCGGCGATGAGGTCACCGACGACCCGGACGGCCTCCGGTTCGTCGAGCCGGTCCGGGTCCAGCGGCGGGATGTCGCGGCGGCCGAAGTGCCCGGCCTCGGCCCTGCGCGCGGAGACGCGGGGCCGCCAACCGGCCCGCCCGCCGCTGACGTGGTCGAGCGTGGCGATCGCCGTGGAGAGGTGGAACGGCTCGGTGTGGGTGGTGCTCGTGGTCGGGACCAGCCCGATGTGCCGGGTGAGCGGGGCGACCCGGGCGGCGATCTGCACCGCGTCGAGCCGTCCCCGGAGCTGGTCGGTGCGGTCGTCGGGGCCGTCCGGCCGGGACGTCTGGAGGTCGAGGCTGTCCTCGATGGTGAGCAGGTCGAGTGCGCCGTGTTCGGCCTCCCCCGCGAGGGCGTTCCAGTAGCGGGCGGTCAGTGGCGCGGTGGCGTCGGCGCGAGAGAGCCGCCAGGCGGCGGGATGCCAGCCGAGACCGTCGAGCGCCACGGCCAGGTGCAGACTCTTGTCGGTCATGGGTGTTCCTCCTACGGTCGGCCGGCGGTGACGAGCGTGGGCAGCGCGTCCAGCAGGGACCGGGTGTAGTCGTGTCGGGGGTAGCTGAAGACGTCGCCGACCGGGCCCTGCTCGACAACCGCGCCGTCGTGCATGACAAGCACCCGGTCGCTGAGGTGGTGCACCACACCCAGGTCGTGGGAGATGAACAGCAGGGCGGTGCCGTCGGTGGCGCGCAGGTCGGCCAGCAGGTCGAGGACCTGGGCCTGCACGGAGACGTCGAGGGCGGAGACGGGTTCGTCGCAGACGAGCAGGGTGGGTCGGGGCGCGATCGCGCGGGCGATGGCGACCCGCTGCCGTTGTCCGCCGGAGAGGTGCCGGGGGTGCCTGTCGAACAGGTCCGCGCCGAGACCGACCCGCCGCAGCAGGTCGACGACGCGGTCCCGCCGTTCCGACCGGCTGACGTCGCCGCCGAGGTTCTCCGCGACGACCCGCCCGACCGTGTAACGGGGGTCGAAGGAACTCAACGGGTCCTGGGAGATCAACTGCAACCTGCGTCGCAGCGGGCGGCGGGTCCGCTCCGGCACGCCGGCCCACCGGACGCCCTCGAAGGTGACGGCTCCCGCGTCGGCGTCGAGCAGGCCGGCGACGATCCGGGCGACGGTGCTCTTGCCGGAGCCGGATTCCCCGACCAGGCCGAGCGTCTCGCCCCGGGCGATGGTGAAGGAGACGTCCCGCACGACGGTGTGGTCGCCGTAGGTCTTGGTCAGCCCGGCCGCGTCGAGCACCGTGTCGTCGGCACGGACCTCGGGCCGGGCGGGCAGTGCCGCCCGTGCCTCCCCGGACTCAGACACCCCGAGCCGGCGGCCCCGCGACGTCGCCGAGGGCACCGCGGCCAGCAACTGCCTGGTATACGGATGGGTGGGGGCCCGCAGCAGCGTGTCGGTGGGACCGTGCTCGACGATCCGACCGTCGCGCAGCACCAGGACCCGGTCGGCGATCTGGGCGACGACCGCCAGGTCGTGGCTGATCAGCAGCAGACTCACCCCGGCGGCCCGCCGCTCGGCGAGCAGCCGCAGGATCTGCGCCTGCACCGTGACGTCCAGTGCGGTGGTCGGCTCGTCGGCGATGAGCAGGGCCGGTTCCCCGGCGATCGCCGAGGCGATCAGCGCCCGCTGCCGCAGCCCTCCGGAGAGCTGGTGCGGGTACTGCCGCGCGCGACGCTCCGGCTCCGGGAGGTGGACCTGGTCGAGCAGGTGGCCGACCCGGCCGGCCCGTTCCCGGCGGCCGACGATGCCGTGGGTGGTGAGCACCTCGCCGATCTCGGCGCCCACCGTTCGCAGCGGGTCGAGGGAGACAAGCGCGTCCTGCAGGACCAGCCCGGCGAGCCGGCCACGGACCCGCCGCCAGTCCCGTGGCCGGTGGCCCCGCACGTCCTGGTCGGCCAGTTCCAGTCGGGCGGCACGGACCCGCGCGCCCGGGCCGGCGAGACCGACCAGGGTACGAGCGGTGACGCTCTTGCCGGAGCCGGACTCGCCGACGACTGCCACGCACTCGCCGCGCTCGACGGTGAAGCTGATCCCCCGCACCGCGGCCACCCGACCGGTCGGGGTGTCGAAGTCGACGTGCAGGTCCTCGACCGTGACCAGGGGGGCCATCAGTGCCGCCGCCCGTCGAAGCGGGCCTGCCAGTGTCGACCGACGACGGTCAGCGACACCACGGTGGCGGTGACCGCCAGGCCGGGCAGGATGCTGATCCACCAGGCCACCTGGAGGTAGTTGCGTCCCTCGGAGAGCATCGCGCCCCACTCCGGTGACGGTGGCTGCGGACCCATGCCGAGGAAGCTGAGCCCGGCGGCGGCCAGGACCGCCTCGCCGAGCCCGATCACGGCGAGGACCGGCACCGGGCCGACCACGTTGGGCAGCACGTGCCGCAGCACCAGCCGAGGCCGGGACTGGCCGAAGGTGACGGCCTGCTCGACGTAACCGGAACGGCGGACCACAAGTGTCTGACCGCGCACCACCCGGGCGTGGTGCGGCAGGGTGGCGATGCCGATCGCCACGATCAGGCTGACGGTGCCGGGACCGGCGATGGCGATGAACAACAGCGCCAGCAGCAGCATCGGGAACGCCGACAGCGCGTCGAGCGTGCGGCTGAGCGCCTCGTCGGCGACCCGGTGCGCGAGGCCGGCGAGCAGGCCGAGCAGCACGCCGCCGGTCACCGCGATCGCGGTGGCGGCCACGCCGATGGTGAGTGAGTGCGCGGCACCGTGCACCACCCGGGTCCAGACATCGCGGCCGAGGTGGTCGGTGCCGAGCCAGTGCGCCGCGTCCGGCGGCGTGAGCACTGCCAACGGGTCGGCCGCGAGGGGGTCGCCGGGGGCGAGCGCCGCCGGCCAGGCCGCGGCGACGACCAGCAGGACCAGGTACGCCCCGGCGGCGAGCAGGCCCGGTCGTAGCCGGGGCCGTCGGCGTACGGCCGGAGGGGCCTGGTCGGCGAGGATCAGCGCCGGGGCGTCGGTGAGCGGTGGGCCCAGGGTGACGGTCATCGGTCAGCTCCTTCGCAGACGCGGGTCGACCAGCAGGTACGCCAGGTCGGCGGCGGTGTTGACCACCACGTAGACGGCGGCCGAGAGGGTGACGACGGCCAGCACCACGGGCATGTCCCTGCTGGTGACGGCGGTGAGGGTGACCTGGCCGAGGCCGGGCCGACCGAAGACCTGTTCGACGATCACGGTGCCGCCGAGCAGGATGCCGAAGAGCCAACCGGCCAGGGTGACGGCCGGCAGGAGAGCGTGCCGCAACGCGTGGCGCAGCAACACCGTTCGTTCCCGTACGCCCCGGGACCGGGCGGTGAGCACGAAGGGCTCGTCGAGAGCCCGGTCGATGCCGTCGCGCAGCACCTGGGCCAGCACTCCGGCGATGGGCAGCGCGAGCGTGACGGCGGGTAGCACCAACGCGGTGACCCCCTGGTCGCCGGCGACCGGGAAGAGCCCGAACCGGAACGACAGCACACTGAGCAGGACGAGTCCGATCAGGAACGACGGGGTGGAGACCAGCAGCAGTTCGGTGCCGGAGCTGGCCCGGCGCAGCCAGGGCCGCCGGTCCCCGGCGGTGGACACCGCGATCAGTAGCGCGAGCAGCACCCCGAGCCCGGCGGCGGCGGCAGCGAGGGCGAGGGTGGGGGCGAGTTGTTCGCCGATCACCTCGGTGACCGGGCGTTGCAGCAGGTAGGAGCGGCCCAGGTCGCCGCCGCCGAGGCGGCTCAAATAGTCGACGTACTGCACGAGGACCGGCCGATTCAGACCCCACTCGGCGATGATCTCGGCACGGATCTGCGGGGTGTCCGCACCGTCGCCGACGATGTTGTCCACCGTGTCACCGGGCGCGGCCAGCAGCGCCAGGTAGGCGGCGGTGGCCGCGACCCAGAGGACGACCAGGCCGGCACCGAGCCGGCGGGCCACGGCGCGTACGGGTGGGCGGCTCATGTCACTTCCCGATCCACAGGTCGTAGGCGCTGGCGGGAACACCGGCGGTGGGCTCGAACCGGATCCCGCCGACGCCGGTGCTGGCGGCGATCTGGTCGGCTGGCGCGTAGAGCGGCAGGGCCAGTGCCTGCTCGGCGACGACCTGCTGCTGCACGTCGGCGTAGATGCCGGCGCGCGTGGACGGGTCGGCGGCGGCCTGACCGGCTTCCAGGAGCTTGTCGATGCGCGGGTCGTTGACCTGGGTGCGGTTGATGCCGCCCTTCGAGTGCAGCAGCAGGTTCAGTGCCGCACCGGCGTCGGTGTCGGCGCGGGAGTTGTCGAAGACCTCGTACTCGTTGCGTTGGAACGCCTCGTTGGCGGTGCCCTGGTCGACGAGCGAGACCTTCAGGTCGATGCCGGCGCTCTGCTTCACCGCGGCCTGCACGGCCTGGGCTAGCACGTCGCGACGGTCACGGACGAAGGGGGCGGACTGCACGAGCCGTACGGTGAGCCGCCGGCCGTCCTTCACCCGGTAGCCGTCGGCGTCCCGGCTGGCCCAGCCGGCCTGGTCGAGCAGGGTGTTGGCCTTGGCCGCGTCGCCGCCGTATCCGCGTTCGAGGCGCTTGTCGTAGAGCGGGCTGGACGGGCTGATCACGCTCCAGGCGCGGGTGGCGGTGTCGCGGTAGACCGACCTCAGCACGGTGTCGACGTCGACGGCCTCCCGGAACGCCTGCCGGACTCGCAGGTCGTCGAAGGGCGCGTGGGAGGTGTTGAAGTAGTAGGAGTACGCGGAGCCGGAGTTGAGCTCGCGGGTCAGGCGCAGTGCCCGGTTGCCGGTGACCAGCGGCTGATCGGTGGCGGGCACCCCTTCGACGAGCTGCACCTGGTTCGACGTGAGGGCCCCGACGCGCACCGCCGACTCCTTGAGGAACCGGTAGGTGATCCCGTCGAGGTGGGCCGGGCCGGTGTGTGTCGCGGTGGGCGGCGCCCAGTCGTAGCCGGGGTTGCGCCGATAGCGCAGCTCCTGACCGGGGACGTAGCGCTCCAGCACGAACGGCCCGGTGCCGACCACGTCGGTGCCACCGGCCTTGAGGTTCTTCGCCTGCCGCAGTGACGTCGGGGAGACCTGCGCACCCTGCGGGGAGGCGAGGAAGTCGAGGATCAGCACGTCCGGCGCGGTGAGGACGAGTCGTACGGTGCGCGGATCGACGATCTCCACGGCCTTGAGGTTGCGCAGTTGGACGGCGGCGACGCCCGGGGCGTACCCGGGTTCGCGGAGTTTGTCGACGTTGGCCTTGACGGCCGCCGCGTCGAAGGGGGTGCCGTCGGTGAAGGTGACCTTGTCGCGCAGCGTCAGGGTGTAGGTCAGCCCGTCCGGCGTGACCTGCCAGCCGGTGGCGAGCCAGGGCACCAGCTTGCCCTGCTGGTCGTAGGTGAGCAGGGACTCGAAGGTGTTCCAGACCAGCAGGCGGGCCTTGGCCTGGGCGTACTGGTGCGGGTTGAGGGTGATCGGCTCGGTCTCCACGGCCCAGGTGAGGGTGCCGCCGGAGCGGGGCTGGCCGGCCGCCTCGGCGGCCGGGGTGGTGCCGGTGGAGCAGCCGGCGACGACGACGAGCAGGGGGGCGAGCGCGGCGGCGGCCAGGGTACGCAGACGGTACGCGGGCATGCGGAGATCTCCTGTCCAGGCAGGCGGAAGCGGGTGTGCCGACGCCGGGCCCGGCGCGTTGGCGGGGGCCGACGGCGTGTCGGTGCGGTGGTGGCGCGGCGGTGCGCCCCACCCCGGCGGGCCGGTGTGGCGGGCCGGGTCACGGGCGAGGGTGCCGGGTCAGGCCAGACAGGAACTCGACCACACCCGACCGAAGTCGATGTGGCCGCGGATCGTCAACCGCAGCTCGCTGGACATGAGCCGAGTCCACCTTCAGTGGGGTGGCGGTGTCAACGAATCCGTCGCCGGATGTCGGCTATCGCACGTGTGGACGTCGATCCGTTGACGCATACCCTACTAAAGCTATAGGCTTTGCAGGGATATTGCCTGACCGAGAACTCAGCAGAAAACCGTTCGGGCTCAATCCAGGTCGAGCAGGATCTTCCCGACCACCTGGCGCTCCCGCAGCGCGTCGGCCGCCTCCGCGAGACGCTGCCACGAGCCGCGCCAACCGATCGGCGCGCGCAGGGCTCCACGCGCCACCAGGTCCGCGAGCAGACCAAGATCCGACCCCGGGGCGGTGACGTCGCCGAAGGACCGCAGTGTCCGTGCCGCGCCCGGCGCGAAGGTGGAGTTCACCGGAAGGACGGCCGGCTCGCCGGAGGCCCAGCCGATGCTGTGCAGCACCCCACCCGGGGCCAGCAGGCCCCAGGCGGCCACCAGGTGGGCGCCACCGACCGTCTCCAGCACCACGTCGACCGGGTCGGTGATCGCGTCGAGGCCAACCACGACCTCGTCAGCGCCGAGATCCGCCAGCCCCGCGCCACGAGCCGGCGAGCCGACCACCGCGACCACGTACGCGCCGCCGTGCCTGGCGAGTTGGACAGCGACCCGGCCCACTCCTCCGGACGCACCCGTGACCAGCACCCGACGGCCGAGAAGCGGCCCCGACGTCCGCAGTGTGCGCAGAGCGGTGAGGCCGACGGTGGGCAGCACGGCCAACTCGGCCAGGTCGACGGCGGCGGGCACCACCGCGACACTGTCCACGTCGAACACCGCCAGGCGGGCCCAGGCCCCCGGCCCGAAGGCGACCACCCGGTCACCCTCGCGGGGCCCGGACCCGTCGATGCCGCCGCGCACCACGTAGCCCGCGGCGTCATGCCCGAGCACGGCCTCGGCCGGCCAGACGTCGAGGTGACGGATCTCGCCGGCGTTGACGCCGACGTGTCGCACCTCGACGAGAACCTGTCCCGGGCCTGGAGTGGGATCGGGCAGGTCCGTCACTCGGAAGCCCGCATGGGTGTCCGGAGCGGCGACGATCGCTTGCACGGTATCTCCTACCTGTGGATCGGGTGGGCGCGCCCGGTCAGGCGGCGGGACGGCGGGTCGCCCCGTACTGGTCGCCGGCCAGCCCGGCGTAACGGCCCCGGTGGTAGAGCAGCGGCGAGCCGACGTCGGCGTGCCGAAGCACCTCCGGCTCGGCCAGCACGACGGCGTGATCGCCGACGGTCACCCGGTCGACGACCCGGCAGAGCAGCCAGGCCAGGGTGTCGTCCAGGATCGGCACCTCCTCCGGGCCGGTCCGCCAACGGGTGGGAGCGGCGAACCGGTCGATGCCGCTCGTCGCGAAGGTCCGGGCCAGTTGCTGCTGGTGGTGGGCGAGAAGGTGCACTGCCACGTGCCGGGCACGGGCCACCGCGGGCCAGCTCGACGAACCGAGGTTCAGGCAGAACGAGACGATCGGCGGCGCCAGCGACACCGAGGTGAACGAGGTGGCGGTGAAACCGACAGCAGGCGAGCCGGGAGCGGTGACCACCGTGACGGTGCTGGCCTGGTGGCGCAGCAACGTCCGCAGCGCGTCGCTGTCGGCGTCGATCGGGGCGTCGGTGGACTGGGTCATGACGATCCTCCCGAGGGGTTGGTGCGCAGGGGCTACGAACGGTCGACGGAGTCGCCCGCCAGCCGCTCGTACGGGGTCTTCTCGCCGGCCTCGACGGCGATCGGCAACCGGTTCTCCGCCGGGGGCAGCGGGCAGGTCGCGAAGTCGGTGTACGCGCACGGCAGGTTGGTGGCCCGGTTGAAGTCGAGCGTCACCCGCCCCTGCTCGTCCGGAGCACCGACGGCCAGGGACCGGTTGGCCGGATACGTCGTCACACCGGAGGTGGCATCGGTGAAGAGCACCGACAGGCTTCCGGGCGTCGCGCCGTTGAACGCGGTCAGGCTCAGCGGCTCCCCGTCGACGGCGAACTCGATCTGGCCGGGTGCGTCGTAGACGTGCTTGAGCCCTTCCACCGCCGCGCCCACAGTCGTCGGCCGCGGGCTGGCGAACGGCACGAACCGTGCGCTCAGGACCCATCGGCGGTCGGGGGCATAGGTGGGCGTGCCCCGGTAGGCGACGCGCAGCGGGTGGTCCCGGCGCCGGGGACGCAGGATGTCGTGCCCGCCCCGGCGGGCCACCTCCAGCACCCCGGCGTCGAGACCCACTGTGACGCCGGCGCGCTCGGCGATGCGCCCGAACTCGTGCCGGCCCTGGACCTGCCGGCCGTCGACGACGAGCCGTTCGCCCGCACCGAGAGCCACCACCGGTCCGTCGTCGCCGGTGTGCCACTCCCCCGGCACGTCGGGGAACCGCTGCGGTCGCGGGGTCAGCCAGTGCAGACCGGTGACGGCGAGGAAGCCGTGCGGGTCGGCCCGAACCTCCTCGTGGCGTCGGTGCCACTCGCGCCAGGCCACCTCGAAGTCGGGCCGGGAGTCCACGACGGGCGGCAGAACTGCCTCGTTGGTCATGACAGGGTCCTCCTCGACGAGATGCACCGCCGCGCGGGGGTGCGGGGATGCCGGTCGCGACCGCGCGACGGCGACGGCGGCGGCGGGAAACCGGGGGCCGGCGAGGGCTGGGCAGCCCGCTCAGGCCGGGATGGGCGCGCCGGGACAGAGCTGCGCGGCGACCCGCATCAGGTCGACGACCCGGCGGGTGGTGAACAACCGAACCAGCGGCATGCCGTCGAGTTTCCTACCAATGAAGTAGGAATTCAACCCCCGGGGTCGAACGAGACGCCATCGACCCACCCCGTTAACAGTCGACAGTGGACATGACCGGAGTACGATCCCGCTGCGCACCGCAGTGGTGATCTCCCGCCGACGACCCCTCGATAGGAGCCCGGCATGGCCGGTCCGGACGCCGAACTCGCCGCGAAGCTTCAGACCGACGTGCCCCACGCGGCGCGGATCTGGAACTACTGGATGGGCGGCACTGACAACTTCCACTCCGACCGAGCGGCCGGCGACGCCGTCGCCGAGGTCTACCCGGAGATCGTCCTCATGGCGCAGCAGTCGCGCCTCTTCCTGGTACGGGCCGTGCGTCACCTCGCCGCCGAGGCCGGCATCCGGCAGTTCCTGGACATCGGCACCGGCCTGCCCACCATGCAGAACACCCACGCGGTCGCCCAGCACGTCGCGCCCGACTCGCGGATCGTCTACGTGGACAACGACCCGATGGTGCTGGTGCACGCGCGCACGTTGCTGGCCAGCACGACCGCGGAGGGCGTCGCCACCTACGTACCCGCCGACTACCACGACCCGGAGCAGATCCTCGCCGAGGCCGCGAAGACGCTCGACTTCGACCAGCCGATCGCCGTGATGTTCATGGGTGTGCTGGGCTACGAGCCCGACCTGGCCGTGGTGCGCTCCATCGTCGGGCGGACGATGGAGGCCGTGCCCTCCGGCTCGTACCTGGTGCTCTGGGACGGCACCAACACCAGCGCGGCGGTGGTGTCCGGCGCGGAGCGGCTGGCGCAGAGCGGCGGGGTTCCCTACCTCCTGCGCAGCCCGGAGGAGCTCGGGAGTTGCTTCGACGGGCTGGCGATGGTGGAGCCGGGCCTGGTGCCGATCCCGCTGTGGCGACCGGACGAGCCCGACGCCGTCGGGATCGACGCCTACGGGGCCGTCGCCCGCAAGCCCTGACCGACCTGACGTCGCCCCGCCGTCGCCGCGACGACGACAGCGGGGCGACATCGTTCACCCGTTACACGTCAGCGTCAACCCGTCGGGCACCGCGCTCGTCGACACGAGCACGCCGAACCTCGCCACACCATCGGGCGCCAGCGTCCCGTTGTAGGTGGCGTTGCGGACCGTGATGTCGGCGCCGACCGTCTCCAGCACCCCACCCCAGACCGTCTCCACCCGCTCGTCTCCCGACCACCGCCACGAGACACGCCACCGGTCCAACGGCAGGCTGCCGGTGTTGTGCACGGTGGCCGTGACGAGGAAACCGCTGCCCCATTTCGCGTCGATCGACGCCGTCGCACGGCACGACGTCAGTGGGGCGGTCCGGGCCGACGCGATCACGAACGGATCCCGCCGCCCCTCGGCGTCGGTGAACCGGTACCAGTACTCGGTGTCGGGCGTCAGCCGACCGATGGTCACCGAGCCGTAGCGCTCCGGCCCCGAGGCAGCCTCGGCCACGGCAGCCCGCCACTGTTGGGCGTCCTCGCGACTGGCGAAGAGGTGGACGGTCATCGGCGGGTCGTAGCCGCAGGGCGGCCGGAAGAAGATCGAGTACGAGATCGTCACGCTCGTGGTGGTGACCCCGGTCACGCTGGCGCCTATCGGTAACGCTGGCGGGCAGGCCGGGGTCGGTGTCGCCGACGGCGTTGGCGTGGACGACGGCGTTGGCGTGGGTGTCGCTTCGGCGGCTGCGGTCGTCCCGGTCCAGGCGGCCAGCGCCATTGTCGTGACAGCAAGGAACATGCGAAGCATCGCTACCTCCGTGGTCAGCGGGCACCGATGACCACGGAGGTAGCCGGTGCAACGCTCGGGTTCCCGGTCGCCGACGAGGCTGCCCGGCACGGGTGACATGGTCACCTCGCGCGCCTCGTGGACCGGAGGAGATCTGGTGCGCGCTGGCTCCCCGAGCACGACCGAACCACAGCATGGCAGCCGGCGAGCATCGATACAAGCCGATCCTGATCCCGTCGAACATCGTCCGCTTTCCCGTCGCCGCAGGGACACCCGCTGGGTGCCCGAGCCGCGAATGATCCATTGCGGTCTATTCATTCGGACACGGGAGCACACCATGCTCAACGCACACAGCACGACCCGGCGACCCCGGGGAGTGAGGGCACTGATCGCGGCAGGCGCTGCGGCAGTGCTGGCGGCCGCCGCGCTGGCCGCACCAACCCCCGCCGACGCCGCCGTCAGCCGGGCCGAGCTGGCCCTCCGGTGGGCGCCCATCCACTACCAGGACGTCGACGCCACCGGCAGCCACGCCCTGAGCGGCCAGTCGGACTACCTCACCCGGGTCGACTTCGACGGCGACCTGGACGGACGCAACAACTGGGACCGGACCGGCCAGGCAGGCACCGCACTCGCCGCGCACGCGTACTACTCCGTCGTGGAGACGAGCACCCACTGGTACATCACGTACTTCTTCTTCCACCCCCGTGACTGGACCGACCACCCGTTCTTCGAGACCGAACACGAGAACGACGGTGAGGGCGCGCTGTTCGCCATCGAGCGCGACGGCTCCACGTACGGCGTTCTCCGCTCGGCCGTCACGGTCGCGCACAGTGACTTCTTCTCCTACACGCCGACCGGCAGCACCTGGACCAGCGGCGGAGAGAGCATCGACGGCACCCTGCGGTTCCAGGCGTCACCGCACGACACGTTCCAGCACCCGGTCACGGCGCAGGAGGCACAGGGCCACGGCCTCAAGGCACACCCGCAGTACGACATCAACGGCGACGGCCTGGTCTACTACCCGTCGACCGTCGCCGAGACGCCGAGCAGCGGCAACGACCGTGACGTGCGGTATCAGCTGATCGACATCTTCGCCACGGGCGGCCTGTGGGCGCAGCGGTCCAACGCAAGCCTCTTCGCCAGCCTGGGCACGTTCGCCGGTGACACGTCCGGCGACTGCGGCGTCGGCACCTGGAGCTGTTCGACCAACTCGGCCAACGCGCCCTGGGGCTGGGACGACGGCAACGACGCCCCCGCGCGTGGCGAGATCGCCAGCGACCCGGCGAAACTGTCGGCCGCGTACTTCACCGTGCCGGCCGGACTGGCCCGCACCTACAGCTACAACCCGTACGCCGGCGCGGCGGCGGCACTCGCCGAGGCGGCGAGGACGGCTCCGCCGACCGTCGACTGATCGCTTCGTCTCCCCGGGGTCGGACCGTCCCGGTCCGTCACCGGGGAGACGCCAGATAGCGGCGTACGAGCTGCTGGCCGACCGGATCGACGCCGGCGGGCTGACAGTCTCGGGCGAGGGCGGATCACCCCCTCCGGCAGGACCGAATTCGCCCCGCCCGGTGGCACCGGGCGGGGCGAATTCGAGCGGGTGCACCGATCAGCGCTTGCCCACGAAGATGCCGATACCGTTGGCGACCAGCCGCTCCGTACCGTCGGACGGGCTGTTGCGGGCGGTGGCGGCCGCCTGGCCCGGCTCGCGGACGGCGACCGTGCTCGAACCGCCGCCGTCCAGGTTCACCGCGTCGTGCGCGCCGAGCGAGCGCATCAGGTCGGCGAGTTCGGCGATCGTGAAGCCGGCGCTGGCCGGGGCACGCCCGGCCAGGACGACGAGGTAGACCGTCCGGCCGTCCGGGCTGACACCGGCCGAGCTGCGTACCGCGGCGGTCTTGGTGTCCAGGCCGGCCAGCGGCGCACCGTCGCGCAGGATCGGCGCGCCACCGACCGCGAACGTCAGCTTCGGCTTGCCGGCGGAGTCGAGCTTCTCGCGAACCTGCACGCGGTCGCCGACGACGAGGTCGTCGAGCGTGTCCGCGCCGCCCTCCCGGCCGACCAGCACCTGGGTGCCGGCCGGGATCGCGCCCGCGCCGGGCGTCCGACCCGCCGCGACCACCACACCATCACGCACGGTCACCTCGTAGGTGTGGGTGCTGCACGGGTCGCTGCGGCTGGTGTCGGTGCCACAGGTCGACCGGACCCGGGAGGCGGCACCCCACTCGGAGGTGAACAGGCCGACGCCGTCGACCGGGAGCGCGTACTGGTTGAGGCCGCTGAGGGCGATCGTGCCCTTGCCGCTGCTGACCTCGCCGTCCAGGCTCAGGGTGTCGACGCGCGCCTTGCCGTTGACGCCCACACCGAACACGTCCCGGGTCGAGGTGCCGGGGGCGAGGCCGGGACCGAAGCGTTGCGCGGTCGGTACCGCGTACTTCAACTCCTCGCCGTCGGCGATCTCGGGACCGGACGACGAGTAGGTGGGCGTGACGCCGGCGTGGGTCTCACTGTTGTTGAAGAAGTCCCCGTTCACGCCGGCGATGGCGCCCTGGTCGTTCGCCATCGACGAGATGACCTTGCGCTGCGCGACCGCGTCGGGGTGCAGCAGGTCCAGGGAGACCTTGTTCTTCTTCAGGTCGGCCGTGAGCAGGTAGCCGACGGTGACGCCCCGGGGCGTGGTCACCTGGAACGAGCCGTACGTGACGCCCGGGGCGAGTTGCTCGGTCGAGGTGACGGTGATCGGCGTGCCCGACCCGGATACGGTTGCCGCCGAGGCGTGGGCTGCGCCGGCGGGTGTCACGAGCGTGCTCAGCCCTGCGGCGAGCAGCAGCGCCAGACTCGGGCGCACGAGGTTGAGGGGCCGCACTGCGCTCCTTTCTTGGTGCGATTCCCGGCCTGGGCCGGGGTGTTCGGGCCGGACCGGTGGTTGACCGGACCGGCGATGATCGTGTCGACCAGCCGATCAGGCGGGGGTGAACAGGAGAGGCGGGCGACGTGAACCATCCGCACCGTCTTGATCAACTGCGGGAGCGAGCCCGGGGGTGCCAAAAACTTTTGTGCACTTCCTACAACTGAGGGACGGTGGGTTCGGTGGTTGCGCCATAGCGCTCGCCGCCGCCAGCCGGAAGGGTGATCACTGCTGGGAGCCGTCGTCTCGCGGCGCGCAGTTCGAGGTCTAGCTAAGGGGTCAGTCGGGTGTTCAACCGTGTCGCCATCGTCAACCGAGGTGAAGCCGCCATGCGGCTCATCCACGCGGTCCGCGAGCTGGCTGCGGAAACCGGCAGACCGCTCGAAACCGTCGCTCTCTACACCGACGTCGACCGCACCGCCACATTCGTCCGCGAAGCGGATATCGCCTACGATCTCGGTCCGGCATCCGCCCGCCCGTACCTCAACCTGGCGGTGCTGGAGCGCGCGCTGATCGAGACCGGAGCCGACGCCGCGTGGGTCGGCTGGGGTTTCGTCGCCGAGGATCCGGCGTTCGCCGAGCTGTGCGAGAAGATCGGCGTCACCTTCGTCGGGCCGAGCGCGGACGCCATGCGCCAACTCGGCGACAAGATCGGCTCGAAGCTGATCGCGGAGAAGGTGGGCGTGCCGGTCGCGCCGTGGAGCCGTGGCGCCGTCGAGACCCTGGACGCCGCACGTGCCTCGGCGGCCGAGGTCGGCTACCCGTTGATGCTGAAGGCGACCGCGGGCGGTGGCGGGCGCGGCATCCGGGTGATCCGCAACGAGGCCGAACTCGACGACGCGTACGAGCGCACGAGTCAGGAGGCGGCGCGCGCGTTCGGCAGCGGCATCGTGTTCCTGGAGCGCCTGGTCACCGGCGCCCGGCACGTCGAGGTCCAGGTGATCGCCGACGGGCAGGGCACGGCGTGGGCGCTCGGCGTCCGGGACTGCTCGGTGCAGCGACGCAACCAGAAGGTCATCGAGGAGTCGGCGTCGCCGGTGCTCGACCCGGCACAGGCCGCCGAGCTCAAGAGGTCGGCCGAGCGGCTGGCCATCGCCGTCGGTTACCGGGGCGCGGCGACCGTCGAGTTCCTCTACCACCCCGGCGATCGACTGTTCGCGTTCCTGGAGGTCAACACCCGCCTCCAGGTCGAGCACCCGATCACCGAGTTGACCACCGGGTTCGACCTGGTCAAGGCGCAACTGCACGTCGCCTCCGGCGGACGACTCGACGGTGCGCCGCCGGCGGAGCGCGGGCACGCCATCGAGGCTCGGCTGAACGCCGAGGATCCCGACCGCGACTTCGCGCCGTCGCCGGGGCGGATCGCACGGCTGGACCTGCCCAGCGGCCCGGGCATCCGGGTGGACACCGGCGTCAGCGAGGGCGACACCATCCCGGCCGACTTCGACTCGATGATCGCCAAGATCATCGCGTACGGCCGCGACCGCGACGAGGCGCTCGGCAAGCTGCGTCGGGCGATGGCGAACACCACGGTGATCATCGAGGGCGGCGCGACGAACAAGAGCTTCGTGCTCGACCTGCTCGACCAGCCCGAGGTGATCGACGCCAGCGCGGACACCGGCTGGATCGACCGCGTCCGCGGTGAGGGCCGGCTCGTCACGCACCGCCACTCCGCGGTCGCGCTGGCCGCCGCCGCCATCGAGGCGTACGAGGAGGACGAGCGCATCGAGCGGCAGCGGCTGCTGTCGACGGCCTCCGGCGGGCGCCCGCAGGTGCAGCACGCCAGCGGCCGACCGTTGGACCTCAAGCTGCGCGGCGTCGGCTACCGCACCCGCGTGGCGCGGGTCGGCGCGCACCGCTTCCGCGTCGGCATCGAGGCGGGCGCCGCCGTGCGTACCGCCGACGTCGAGCTGAACCGCTTCGACCGGCACACCGGTCAGATCGTGGTCAACGGCATCCGGTACCGCCTGCTCACCGGCACCCACGGGCCGACCCACCTGGTCGAGGTGGACGGCGTGACCCACCGGATCAGCCGCGACGAGGGCGGCGTCCTGCGCTCCCCGATGCCCGCGCTCGTCGTCGCCACGCCGCTGGAGATCGGCGCCGAGGTGGAGGCGGGCGCACCGGTGCTGGTGCTGGAAGCGATGAAGATGGAGACGGTGCTGCGGGCGCCGTTCAAGGCGCGGCTGAAGGAGTGCGCCGTCTCGGTGGGCAGCCAGGTGGAGGCGGGCGCGCCGCTGCTGCGCCTGGAGCCGCTCGCGGACGAGGCCGCCGAGACGACGGCCGACCCGACAGGCGAGGCCGTCGAACTGGACCTGCCCACCGCCGCCGAGGACATGCCGGCCTCCGAGCGCAGCAGGCGCGGCCAGGAGGACCTGCGCGGCCTGCTGCTCGGCTTCGACGTCGACCCGCACGACAACCGTCGGGTGCTCGACGGCTACCTCACGGCCCGCCGGGCCGCCACCGGCCCCCGGCCGCTGGCCGCGGAACTCGATCTCATCGAGGTGTTCGCCGACCTCGCCGAGTTGAGCCGCAACCGGCCGACGGGCGAGGACGGCGGCGCCGCGCACGTGCACAGCGCCCGGGAGTACTTCCACACCTACCTGCAGAGCCTCGACGTCGAGCGGGCCGGGCTGCCGGACGCCTTCCAGACCAAGCTCGCCAAGGCGCTCGGCCACTACGGTGTCAGCGACCTGGAGCGCTCCCCCGCCCTCGAAGCGGCCGTCTTCCGGATCTTCCTCGCCCAGCAGCGGGCGTCCGCCGACGCCACGGTCATCGCGACGCTGCTGCGCGCCTGGCTGCGGGAAACCCCACCGGACGAGGCGCTTCGCGAGCCCGCCGGCCTCGCGCTGGAACGGCTGATCGCCGCCACGCAGGTCCGCTTCCCCGCGATCGCCGACCTCGCCCGTGGCGTGGTGTTCGCCTGGTTCGCCCAGCCACTGCTGCGCCGCAACCGCGCCCGGGTCTACGCCGGGGTCCGTGGGCACCTGCGGCACCTGGACGCCCACCCGGACGCGGCGGACCGCGCCCAGCGCATCGCCGAGATGGTACGCAGCACCGAACCACTGGTCCGGCTGCTCGGCCAGCGGCTCGTCCGCGACCACCTCGACAACGCGGTCATGCTGGAGGTGCTGACCCGGCGGTACTACGGCAACCGGGCGCTCACGAGTGTGCGTACCCAGGAGGTCGCGGGCTGCACGTTCGTGGTGGCCGGACGCGCCGATTCGAGCGTGGTCTCCGCAGCGGTGCGCTTCGACGCGCTGGGCGGCGCGCTGCGCGGGTTGGCCGAGCTGGCCGCCGACGAGGACTCCGTCGACGCCGACATCTACCTCGGGTGGGAAAACCAGCCGGAGGACTTCGACGCGATGGCGGCGGCGCTGGCCGAGGTCATCACCGCGCACCCGCTGCCGCCGCAGGTCCGTCGGGTGACCACCACCGTCGCGGGTCGCGGCGGGGCGGTCATGCACCACCACTTCACCTTCCGCCCGTCCGACGCCGCGATGACCGAGGACCGGTTGATCCGCGGCCTGCACCCGTACATCGCGCAGCGGATGCAGTTGGAGCGGCTGCACAAGTTCGACCTGACCCGCCTGCCGTCCTCGGACGAGGAGGTCTACCTCTTCCAGTGCGTGGCACGGGACAACCGGGCAGACGAGCGACTCGTCGCGTTCGCGCAGGTGCGCGACCTGACCGAGCTTCGTGAGCAGGACGGCCGCCTGGTGGCGCTGCCGACGGCCGAGGACGCCATCGCCGCCTGCCTCGACTCGATCCGCCGCGCCCAGTCGCGGCGACCGTCGAAGACCCGCTTCAACACCAACCGGATCGTGGTCTACGTCTGGCCGCCGAGCGAGCTGACCCGCGAGGAGATGGAGATGATCGCCGGGCGGGTCCGCCCGACGACCGCGGGCGCCGGCCTGGAGGAGATCCTGTTCATCGCGCGGCAGCGCGACCGCCGGACCGGCGAGCTGACCAAGACCGCCGTACGGATCTCGTTCGACGCCGCGGGCGGCGCGGAGCTGGTTGTCGGTGAGCCGCCGGTCGAGCCGATCGAGCCGCTCGACGAGTACCGGCTGAAGGTGCTGCGGGCGAGCAGCCGCAACACCGTCTACCCGTACGAGCTGACCGGTCGGCTCGGTGACTTCGTCGAGCACGACCTCGACGACGACCACGTGTTGGTGCCGGTGGACCGGCCGAAGGGGCGCAACAGCGCCGCCATCGTGGCCGGGGTGGTCACCACGCCGACCGAGCGGCACCCGCAGGGCGTCACCCGGGTGGTGCTGCTCGGCGACCCGACCAAGGCGCTGGGCGCCCTGTCGGAGCCGGAGTGCCGGCGCGTGATCGCCGCACTGGACCTCGCCGAGCGGATGAACGTGCCCCTGGAGTGGTGGGCGCTGTCCGCCGGGGCGCGCATCTCGATGACCACCGGTACGGAGAACATGGACTGGGTGGCCGCGGCGCTGAAGCGGATCGTCGAGTTCACCCAGGCCGGCGGTGAGATCAACATCGTGGTCGCGGGCATCAACGTCGGCGCGCAGCCGTACTGGAACGCCGAGGCGACGATGCTCATGCACACCAAGGGCATCCTGGTGATGACGCCCGACTCGGCGATGGTTCTCACCGGCAAGCAGTCGCTCGACTTCTCCGGTGGCGTGTCCGCCGAGGACAACTTCGGCATCGGCGGCTACGACCGGGTAATGGGGCCGAACGGGCAGGCGCAGTACTGGGCGCCGAACCTGACGGCCGCCCGGGACGTGGTGATGTCGCACTACGACCACACGTACGTCGCGCCCGGTGAGAACGCGCCCCGTCGGGCGGTCACCACCGACCCCACCGACCGCGACATCTCCGACTTCCCGCACGACGTGGCGGGCAGTGCCTTCCGCACCGTCGGGGAGATCTTCTCCGTCGAGCACAACCCGGACCGCAAGAAGCCGTTCGACATCCGTACCGTGATGCGGGCCCTCTCCGACCAGGACCACCCGGTGCTGGAGCGGTGGGCGGGCATGGCGGACGCGGACACCGCTGTCGTGCAGGACATCCACCTCGGTGGCATCCCGGTGTGCCTGCTCGGCATCGAGTCCCGGTCGGTGCCGCGGCACGGCTTCCCGCCCACCGACGGCCCGGACACCTACACGGCGGGCACGCTGTTCCCCCGTTCGTCGAAGAAGGCGGCGCGGGCGATCAACGCGGCCAGCGGCAACCGGCCCCTCGTGGTGCTGGCGAACCTGTCCGGCTTCGACGGCTCACCGGAGTCGATGCGCAAGCTGCAACTGGAGTACGGCGCCGAGATCGGCCGGGCGATCGTCAACTTCCGGGGGCCGATCGTCTTCTGCGTGATCTCGCGCTACCACGGCGGTGCGTTCGTGGTGTTCTCGAAGGCGCTGAACCCGAACATGACGGTGCTCGCCCTGGAGGGCTCGTTCGCCTCGGTGCTCGGTGGCGCCCCCGCCGCCGCTGTGGTGTTCTCCGCCGACGTCAACGCCCGTACCGCGGCCGACCCCCGGGTGCGGGACCTGGAGGCGCGCGCCGCCGCCGCGGCCGGCACCGAACGCGCCGCGTTGACCGCGGAACTCGACGAGGTGCGTTCGTCGGTGCGCGCCGAGAAGCTCGGCGAGGTGGCGACGGAATTCGACCGGGTGCACAACATCCAACGCGCCGTCGAGGTCGGCTCCGTCGACGCCGTCATCCGCGCCGCCGAACTGCGTCCGCGCATCATCGAGGCCATCGGGGCCCGCCTGGGGTAAAGGCAGCGGGACAGAAACGGGGCGACGGCCCGGGGTCGCGACGGCCACAATGGGCGCCGTGCAGAGATCAACGCGGCGCCTGCTCGACGACCTCGACGTGCTGCCGTACCCGCAGCGGATGGCGACGCTCGCGCGTCGGGCCGGCGACCTCAGCACCACCGGCGACCTGCCGGTGGTGCTGACGGATCTGCGGGCCGGGACGACGTACCACCGGTTCCTGGCGGTCACCGCCAGCCAGATCGTCGGTGACCACGCGGCGGTGCGGCTGGCGCTGGACGACCCGGACGGCGCGATCCGGTCCATCGCGGTGAAGGCCGGCCTGCGCGGCGGGTGGCTCGCCGGTCCCGACCTGCTCGCGCTCGTGCTCGACGCGCCGGCCGACCTGCGCAGCCTGGTCTACCGCTCGCTGCGGCACCTGCGTCGCTCGGCGATCGCCGACGGGCTGGTCGACGGCGTGTGGGATCGCTTCGGTGCCGCAGAGGTGGCCTCTCTGCTGCCGGCCTGCGGTCCGGACACGGTCCGCCGGCTGCTGCCGGCCGTCGAGCACGCGGTGCAGGGGTGGGCGCCACTGGCCCGTCGCCACGGCGACGTGCTGCTCGACCACGCCGAGGCGGTGTTGGCCGGTCTCAGCCCACGCGAGCGCATCAACTGGTGGATGACGCGTTCCGGGGGTGTCCTGCTGGCTGGCCGGGATAGACCGGACCACGCACTGTCGCTGCTGGAACGCTATGCCCCGACCGACTACCTCCCCGGCGACCTGAGCGCCTACGGTCCGCTCGCCGCCGCGTCGCCCCAACGGGTCCTGGCGATGCTGATCGCCCCCTCCCGGGCGGGCTGGGTGCCCTACCAGTGGCTACCTCCGGCGCTGCTGCGCCGGCTGGGTCGCCTGCCGGACGCGGAGCTGGTCGAGCTGGGTCGGCGGGTGCGGGGCCACGACGACTCGTTGGACCGGCTGTTGGCGGCCGTCGCACCGTCTCGGCGAGGCGTCCTCTACGACGCGGTGCACGCGGACATGGAGACCGCCGCCGGCATCCCGGGCCTACCGCTGGTCGAGGTGCTGCCCCGCGCGTGGCAGGGGCGGGAGGCCCGCCGGGTGCTGGCACTGGACCGGGTCCGCCACGACGAGGCGGCGGTACGGTCGTGGAGTTCCTTCCTGCCCTGGCCGCAGGCGTCCGCGGCGCTCGGCCCGGCGCTCGGCGCGGCCGACGCGCAGGACCGTGCCGTCGCGTACGAGCTGCTGCTGGCCGCCGCGCGGCGCAGCGCAGACCCAGCGGCGGCGGCCGAGGCGGTGGCCCGGCTGGGTCGGCTGCGCAACGAACAGGACTCGGTCCGCGCCGCGGCCCTGACCGCCCTGGTCCACCTGTCCCGGTTGCTGCGCGCGGACTCGGTCGACGTGCTGACCAAGCTCACTGTCGACGCGACGACCACGCGCGACGCGTCGAGTCGTACTCTGGCCGCGCTCGGCAGCCTCGCCGTCGCGGTGCTGGGCCAGCACCACGACGACCCGGCCCTGCTGGGCTGGGCACTGAACACCCTCGACCGACTCTTCGGCGGCCACCGGCTGCCCCCGCTGCCCCGGCTCGACGAGACGCTGCGCCACGGCCAGGAGGAGTTGGTCTTCGCCCGGCTGCGGCCGTGGATCGAGGCGGGCATGACCCGCGGGCTGTGCACCGAGCTGTTCGCGGTCACCCGGGCCCTCGGACGGCGGGCCTGGCGGCTGCCCCAGCTCCAGGAGCTGCTGCGCCGGGCGGGAACGCCGGGCTTCGTCGTCGTCGTTGTCCGCGAAGCCGTCGAGCTGTGGCTGGCCGACCCGACGACCCGGTCGCAGCGAGTCGAGCAGGTGCTGGCCCGCGACGTGTCCACCATCACGTTCCCCACGGTGTGGCGGGCGGTCAGCGCACGGCGTACCGACCTGCTCGACCGGGTGCTGCTCGGCCCACCGCCCAGCGGGGCGTTCCTGACCGCCGGCGCCCGCTGGGTTCCCGACCCACCCGAGCACGGCGAGCGGTGGCTGCCCCGCCAGCAGCAGGCCTACGTGCGCCTGCTGGAGCAGGTCGCCGCCGATGCCGGCACGCCGCGGCACGGCCGCGCCGCCGCCATCCGGGCCGCCGCGCCGATCCCCGGCGCTGGCCGCGATCTGGTGCTGCGGTACGCCGGGTCCGCTGACGTCACCCTGGCCGAGGCGGCCCTGGGCGCGCTGCCGTGGACCGACCGACCGGACGAGGCGCTGCCGCTGCTGCTGGCGCACGCCGACGACGATCGCGCCCGGGTCGCCATGTACGCGGCCGGTCGCGCGGCGCGCTTCATCCGGCCGACCGACCTGCTGACGCCCCTGTCTCGGGTGGCCCTCGGCCGAGGCAAGGTGACAAGCCGCAAGGCGGCGCTGCGGCTGCTCGGCCGGTACGTCCCGCAGGCGGCGATGCCGGTGCTGCTGGCGGCGTGGCGGCAACCCGACCAGCACCGCGACGTCCGGGTCGCGGTCGCCGCCGCGGCCCGGCAGCGGCTGCCGGGTCCGGAGAGCTGGGTGATCCTCGAAGAGGCGGCCACCGGCGGCCACGGGGAGGCGCAGATCGTCCTGAGGACCCCGCCGCAGCAGGTCGCCGGACCGGACCGCCCCCGCTACGGCGCCCTCGTGGCGCTTGCCTGCGCGAGCCCGGACCACGGCGTCGCCCGGTCCGCCTGGCCCCGGATGGCGCAGTGGATGCCCTGGGCGCCGGATCTCAGTGACCTGGTCACGGCGACGCTCACCGACCTCGGCGGCCACTCCGCCTGGCCGTCGGCGCGCCCGATCGTCGACGCGATGCTCGACCACCCGGACCGGCCCGAGCGGGACGTGCTCTCCGCCGCCCTGCGGGCCCTCGTCGGCATCGACGAGGCCGACCCGGACGACGGTGGGCCCTTCGCGGACCGCCCGGCCCGGCGGCGCATCAGCGCCATCCTGGACCAGGCGGGGTCCTGGGCGCGGTCCGCCGAGTCGCACCGGGATCGGGCTCCGGCCCGGGCGGCGGCCCGCGAGCTGGGACAGCACCCGGCGTACGTCGCCGAGGCGGCCACCCTGTTGACCGCGTTGCTGCGGCTGAGCGGCACCACACCGGACCATCTCACCGCCGACGTGGTCGAGATCGCCGATCTGGTCGCCGGACGGCCGGCGCTCGCCGCCCGGCTGGCCGACCTTCTCAGCCAGCGGACGGCGCGGTGGTCCCCGGTGGCACCCGATCCGGACCTCGTGCTCGCCACGGCCCGCACCCTCGCCGCGCGCGGCGATGCCACCACCGGCCTGTTCGCGGTGGCCCTGGTGCACGAGGGCAGGGCACGCGGCTGGGCGGAGCCCTGGCGGGACCTGCTCCGATCGCTGCGGAGGCACCCGGTCGCCGACGTCCGCGACGGCGCCTTCGACATCTGCATGGCGGCAGCCTGACCATGTCCGCCGTCCGACGGCCACCCAGGAGGCTGGCCGCCGGCTCGATCCACCCTCAGCCGGTTCGCCGGGTGTGGGTCGGGCCCCCGTCTGCCTGCCAGGCCGCGACGAGATCCTCGCGGGCCCGGGCGACGCGGGAGCGGATCGTGCCGACCGGGCACTGGCAGACTTCCGCGGCCTCGGCATAGGACAGGCCGAGCACGTGCGTGGCCACGAACGCCTCGCGACGCTCGCGGCTCAGACCGGCGATCACCTGCTGGAGGGTGACGCCGTCGTCGGCGCCGGCCGTGATCGCACCGGCGGCCTCGGCCGCTGCCTGCCAGTCCGGCACCGAGGCCAACCGTGGCCGGGCGACAGCCGTCCGGACGTGATCAACGGCAACGCGCCGCGCGATCGTGAACACCCAGGTACGCGCCGACGAGCGGCCGGCGAAGCCGGGCAGGTTGCGAAATGCCCGCAGGAACGTCTCCTGGGTCAGGTCGTCGGCCTCACCCGGGCCGGCCAGGTGCGACAGGAACCGCCAGACCTGGTCCTGCAGGGCCCGGACGAACGCCGTGGCGGCCTGCCGGTCGCCTCGGCCAGCCTCCTGCGCCCACCGGGTCACCTGTTCGTCGTCAGCGCCGCCGTTGCGCACAGACCACCGTCCTGGGTGCCACGGGCGCTCCTCCATGCCGAGATGCCGTCATCGGATCGCGCCGCTCAGCCGCGCACTCTGGTGGTCGGCGGGCGGTCCGGGAAAGTTCCCGGGACTCCCCGTTCGGCTGACACCGCCGTCCCACGGCGGCGGGTCGGCGCGCGGCCCGGCCACTCCTGAGCGCGCCTCGAAAACGGTGGGCGCAGCTAACGAATAGCTGACATGTGGCGACCAGGCTGACTGTCATGCGAAACGCGAACGTGAAGATGATCGGCGTGGCGGTGCTGGTGCTGTCGCTCGCGGCCTGCGGCGGCGACTCGGAGGGGTCGGGGCCGCAGGTGGCCACGATCCCGGGCGCGACCGTGTCGGCGAGCGCCGGCCCGGCCGGTTCGACGAGCGGCGCCGACCGCCAGCTCCCCCTCGGCGCGAGCAAGCAGGAGATCGACCGCCTGTACGGCGCCTACTACGCCTGCTGGACGCAGCACGGCGTGCCGTCGGCACCGGCGGCGGACGGAGACGGCGGCCCGCTTCTCAGCTACAAGATGGACGAGAAGAAGTATCAGCCGGCCGTGGACGCGTGTGCCGACAAGGAGCCGCTCGGCGCTCCGGAGCTCGACCCGCACCAGAACCCGAACTTCGCCGACGACCTCCGCGAGAAACTGCTGTGCGTGCGGAGCCACGGCCTGTCGATGGAGATCCGGCAGCCGGGAACCGAGAACGCCGGCATCTGGGTCGCGCCGGAGACGAAGGCCAACCTGGAGAAGGCGAACAGCGACGCGGGGATGGAGATCCAGCGTCAGTGCGAGATCTCGGCCTTCACGGCGAAGTAGCCGACCGTGCGGACGAAACCCCTCATCATCACCATCACCTGCGGCGTGCTCGCGCTGGGCGGCGGGGCCTACGCCGTCCACGCCAGCGGCGGCCAGGACTCCCCGACCGCCCAGCCGGCCGCGTCCGGGGTGGCCACGGCCGAGGTGGTCCGGACCGACCTGTCCGACTACTGGACCGAGAGTGGCACGGTCGGCTACCGCAAGCAGCGCACCCTGCGCGGCGTCACGCCGGGGGTGCTCACCTGGCTGCCCCAGCCGGGCAGCACCATCGCCCGGGGCGACATCCTGTACCGGTCCGGCGACCGACCGGTGGCCCTCTTCTACGGGCCGTCGCCGATGTTCCGCGACATCGACGTGGTCGGCATGGTCGGCCGCGACGTCAAGGTGCTCGCCGACAACCTCCGGGCGCTCGACTACCGGATCGGGCAGCAACCCACACCGGGAACCCGGGTCACCGTCCAGGGCGGGCCGGCGTCGAACGCGACCGGCCAGGACGCGGACGGGAAGGCTGGCGGGTCCGGGCCACCTTCGCCGCCGGCGGGATCCGGCACGAAGGCGTACCAGACCGTGTTGACCAGCCAGGACGCCGTCTTCACCCCATCGCTCAAGGACGCCGTGCGACGCTGGCAGGCGGCCAGGGGGATCCGACCGGCGACCGGCACCGTGACACTCGGCGACATTGTGGTGCTGCCCGGCGCGGTGCGGGTGGGCGCGGCGTCGGCACAGCTCGGCGACGACGCGACAGGCAACCTGATGGCGATCAGCGATCAGACCAAGGCGGTCACCGTCGAGATCGACGCCAGCCGGGCCGACGACCTCCGGGCGGGGCAGAAGGTGCAGATCACCTTCCCGGACAGCTCGCACACCAGCGGCACCATCAATTCGGTGAGCAGCAACGTCCAGGCCGCCCAGTCGGACGGCGGCAACCCGGGCTCGGAGGACCCGAAGGTGCAGGTCGTCATCGCGGTGGACAATGCCTCGGCGATCCAGAACATCAGCTCGGCCGCCGTCGAGGTCCGGTTCACCGGCACCACCGAGCACGACGTCCTCGCCGTCCCGGTCGGCGCACTGCTCGCGCTCAGCGGCGGCGGCTACGGCGTCCAGATCTCCGAGGGCGCCCTGACCGCGGTGACCGTGGGCCTGTTCGCCGACGGCATGGTGCAGATCACGGGTACGGGCATCACCGCCGGCACCCGGGTGGTGACGACGTCGTGACCACGGTGCTGGAGATCGACGGCGCCAGCCGGCGCTACGGCGAGGCCGTGACGGCGCTGCGCGACGTCTCGTTGCGGATCGACGCGGGCGAGTTCGTGGCCATCCTGGGGCCGTCCGGGTCGGGAAAGTCCACCCTGCTCAACATCATGGGCACCCTGGACCGGCCCACCGAGGGCCGGGTGCTGATCGGCGGGCGGGACGTCACCACCATGTCCGACCGGCAACTGTCCAGCCTGCGCGGCCGCTGGCTGGGCTTCGTGTTCCAGCAGTTCCATCTCACCGACGGGCTGACCGCGACCGAGAACGTGGCGACCGGCCTGCTCTACGCCGGCGTACACCGCCGGCACCGCCGGGCGCTGGCCCTGGCGGCGCTGGAGCGGGTCGGCCTGGCCCACCGCGCCGAGCACCACCCGCAGGCGCTCTCGGGCGGCGAACGCCAACGGGTGGCGATCGCCCGGGCGCTGGTCAACCGGCCCGCGCTGGTGTTGGCCGACGAGCCGACCGGTGCGCTCGACACGGCCACCGGCTCGGCCGTGCTCGACCTGCTCACCGAGCTGAACCGGGGCGGGACCACGATCGCGCTGATCACCCACGACCACGAGGTGGCCGCCCGGGTGCCCCGACAGATCCGCATCCTGGACGGCCGGCTGGTGGCCGACTCGGCGGCGAGCGGTGCGCTGGCATGAGGCGTACCCGTCACGCGGCGAGCGTGGACCGGGATGCCGCACCGGTCCGTCTCGCCCCGGCCGATCTGGTCGGTCTGGGCCTGCTCGGCCTCCGCACGCGTACGGCGCGAGCCGCGCTGTCGGCGCTCGGCATCGCCATCGGCATCGCCACCCTGGTCCTGGTCACCGGGATTCCCGCGTCGAGCCAGCGGGCGCTCGAGGAGAAGCTGGCCGCCCTGGGCACCAACCGACTACAGGTCACACCGGCGCCCAACCGTGAGCCACCGGTCCAGTTGCCCGTCGAGTCGGTGGACATGGTGTCCCGGATCGCGCCGGTGACGGTGGCGAGCGCGACAGCCGACTTCGGGCTGAACGTCGCCCGCTCCGACCGGACCGGCCCCGGCGACTACAACGCGATCGCGGTCGTCGCCGCCAGGACGAACCTGCTCGCGGCGATCGACGGCCGGGTACGGTCCGGCCGTTTCCTGGATTCCGCGATGGAGCGCCTGCCGACTGTGGTCCTCGGCTCGGTCGCCGCCCAGCGGCTCGGCTTCACCACAGTCGACCTCTCCCGGCCGGTCCAGGTCCACCTTGGCGGGCAACGGTTCAGCGTGATCGGCATCCTCGACCCGGTGCCACTCGCGCCCGAGATCGACCGATCGGCGATGATCGGCTGGGAGACGGCCGACCGCCTGCTGCGCTTCGACGGGCACCCGACGCGGATCTACGTGCAGACCACCGACGCCCAGGTGGCGGCGGTGCGCTCGGTCCTGGCCGCCACTGCCAACCCGGAGCATCCGAGCGACGTACTTGTCAGTCGCACCTCGGACGGGCTCGCCGCCAAACAGGCGGTGCGGCAGACCTTCAGCTCGCTGCTGCTCGGGCTGGCCGGGATCGCGTTGCTCGTCGGCGGCATCGGGGTGGCGAACACGATGTACATCTCGGTGCTGGAGCGGCGCCGCGAGATCGGCCTGCGCCGGGCCCTGGGCGCGAACCGGGGCCAGGTACGGATCCAGTTCGTGACCGAGTCGATCGTGCTGTCGGCGCTTGGCGGCACAGCGGGCGTGCTGGCCGGCGCGGTGGCCGTCGCGGGCTATGCCACCCTCCAGCACTGGCCGGTGAGCATCCCACCGGCGGCGGTCGCCGCCGGACTGGGAGGTGCGCTCGTCATCGGGGTGTTGGCGGGGGTCTATCCGGCGATGCGGGCCGCCTCGCTCGACCCCACCGAGTCACTGTCGAGCGTCTGAGCGGCCGTTAGGAATCTGTCAGGTCGGGCCGGAAATCGGTTCGGTGCCGCAGGTGCGACCTATCATCGCCGGCATGTGTGCGATGGTCCTGGTCGCTGACGACGATCTGCGGCACGCGGAGGGGATCCGCCGCTACCTCGTTGCCGCCGGCCACGAGACGATCGTGGTGCACGACGGGCGGGCGGCGCTGGACGCCGCCCGCCGGGACCGGCCCGACCTGCTGATCCTGGACGTGATGATGCCGGGGCTGGACGGCCTGCAGGTGTGCCGCACGCTGCGGCAGGAGTCGGACGTCCTGGTGCTCATGCTCACCGCGCGCAGCGCCGAGAGTGACCTGCTGCTCGGGCTGGAACTCGGCGCCGACGACTACCTGACCAAGCCGTTCAGCCCGCGGGAACTGGTGGCCCGCACCCGCACCCTGCTGCGCCGCGCGTCCCGGGGCGCGCCCCAGCCTCCCGCCCGGGGCATCCGGCAGACCGGCCGGATCACCGTCGACCCGGTCGGACACCACGTGACCGTCGACGGCGAGCGGATCGAGTGCACCCGGGGCGAGTTCGCCATCCTGGCCGCCATGTCCGAGCAGCCGGACCGGGTCTTCACCCGCGCGCAGCTCCTGCACCACACCCGTGGCCTCGACCGCAGCTCGACCGAGCGGACAATCGACGTCCACGTGATGAACCTGCGCCGCAAGATCGAAGACGATCCGAGACGTCCCCGGCAGTTGCTCACCGTGCACGGTGTGGGCTACAAGCTGGCTCCGAGTCCGACGCCGTGAGCAGGGACCGGGTGCCGCTGCGGCACAGCCTGGTGACCCGGCTGCTCGTCGCCTCCGTGGCGATCGCGCTTGCCGCGATCTCGGCCACCGCCTGGCTGGCGGCGACGACCACCACCCGCGCGATCAACTACGAGCAGGGCGGGGCTGTCGCCGACGAGAGGGCCGTCTACCAGGCGCTTGTCGGGTACGCGGCCACCCACCACGACTGGTCCGGGGCCGCCGACCTGGTTCGCTCGCGCGCCGCCGAGCTGGGCCGGCGCATCACGCTGACCACCGACGACCACACGATCATCCTGGATTCGCAGGCCGGACCCGCGCTGCGGAACATCCGTCCCTCGGCGGTGGTGGATCCGCTCCAGGTCGACCTCGGCCTGACCGGCGGCACCGAGCACATCGACGAGCGAGCCGTCGGACCCTACGTCGTGCCGACCGAAGACCGGTACGTGCTGGGCGAGGTAGCCAAGAACACCCTGACCTGCTTCAACAAGATGGGCTACGACGGCGTCATCGAGGTCGCCAAGACCGGCCGCCCGAGCGTCGTCCTCACCACCGTCCGCGCCGAGGCCGAGCGGCCACTGACCCGGTCCGTGACCGAGAGCTGTGGGTTCGAACTCGACAGCCTGGTTAGTCCCGCCGAGAAGCAGGCACTCCAGACGCTCACCACCTTGACCGCCCGCTGTCTCAGCCTGGGCGACCGCGCCTCCCAGTTACGCATCACGCCGGCCTTCACGGCATATCTGGGCGATTCGGCGGTCGTCCGGACCGCGCACGAGGACACCCAGGTGAAGCCGCCGTCACAGCTCACACCGGCCGGGCCGGTCGGCGTCGTGCAGGGCTGCATCGAATCAGGGCGCAGGACCCAACTCCGACCGTACGTGGCGCCCCGCGCGCTGCTGTTCGTCACCGCCCCCGGCACCGGCCGCACCACGCTGAGCCTGTCCGGCGGCAGCATCGGACGAATCGTGGGGGTCACCGGCGCGGTCCTGCTCGCCACCGTCGCGGCGACCGTACTGGTCGGGCGGCGCCTGGTGCGGCCGCTGCGCGACCTCGCCGTCGCGGCCGAACTGCGCACGCCCGCGCCGGTGTCCGGCCGCGACGAGATCGGCCGGTTGGCGCGTGCCCTGAACGACTCCGCGCAACGCCGGGAACGGGCCGAGGCGCAACGCCGCAGCATGGTCAACGACGTGGCGCACGAGCTGCGTACGCCACTGAGCAACATCCGGATCTGGCTGGAGGCGGCCCAGGACGACCTGGCCCCGACCGACGCCCAACTGCTGGCGCTGTTGCACGAGGAGGCGCTGCTGCTCCAGCACATCATCGACGACCTCGGCGACCTGGCGGCCGCCGACGCGGGCACGCTGCGGATCAACCCGGAGCCGACCGACCTGCGGGACGTGCTCACGCACGTGGTCGACAGCCACCGGGGCGGTGCGCTCGCGGCCGGGGTGCGCCTGGAACTCAGCGTCGTGGGCGATCCGGTGGTGCACGCCGACCAGGTGCGCCTGCGACAGGTGGTCGGCAACCTGATCTCGAACGCCATCCGTCACACCCCGTCCGGCGGCTCGGTCACTGTCGGCGCGAACGGCACGACCATCTCCGTACGGGACACCGGCAGCGGCATCGCCGCGGCGGACCTGCCGAGGATCTTCGACCGTTTCTGGCGGGCCGACGAGTCGCGCAGCCGGGTGACCGGCGGCAGCGGGCTCGGCCTGGCGATCGCGCGCCACCTGACCGAGGCACACGGCGGCACGATCGAGGTGCAGAGCGAGCCGGGCCGGGGCACACTCTGCACCATCCGACTGCCGGGCCTCGGCGGCTGAGACGGCGGTTCCGCCGCCAACCGCCGGGACCACAGCACGGACCGGGGTACGTGTCAGCGGACCAGCCCGATGCCGGTGAACGACCTGTCGTACTCGGTGAACGACTGGTTGTTGTACGGCGCGTAGATCCAGGTCCGCAGCGAGTTGGCGGCGGTGTCGACCTCGACCAGGCGGACCGGGTTGGTGGAGTTGGAGTGGAACGTCTGGAGGAACGAATAGATCTTGTTGCCGTTGACTCCGGTGTCGACCCGGTTGCCGGCGATGCCGGTGTGACCGGAGAAGACGAACCGGATGTTGGCGTACTGCTTGACCAGGTTGTCGAAGAGATACTGCGGGCTGGTCTCGCCGTAGGCGGCGCTCTGCTCGATGGTGCCGTTGCCGTCGATGTAGTCGTGGGTGACGACGATGACGTTGTGCCGGGGGTTGGCGGCGACGACGTTCCTGGCCCAGTTGACGGCCGCGACCCGGGGCCACAGCTCCAGGGTCAGCACCATCCACTGCACGCCGCCGGCCTCGAAGGTCGAGTACGAGTTGTCGACCTTGCCGGCTTCGAACTGTCCCTTGACCCCGCGGTACTGGCTGACGGTGAAGTACTGGTTGAACACTGTGGTGTCGCGCAGGAGTTCCCGGGTGTGGGCGGGGTCGCGGGCGGAGCCGCCGACGCCGGTGGCCTGGGTGTCGTGGTTGCCGAGGGCCAGGGCGTACGGGATGGCGGCGTTTTCGATCGGGCGCATCGCGTTGCGGGCGATGACGTACTGCGAGTGGTCCGGGGTGTCCCAGTTGACCACGTCACCGGAGGAGGTCACGAAGCGGAGGTCAAGCGCGGACCGGTTCTGCACCAGCCAGTTCGTACGGTTGAGGAAGCGGGTGTCGCCACTGTTGAGCACCTCCTGCTGGGTGTCCGGCAGGACGGCGAAGCTGAACTTCGTGTCGGTGGCGCCGGCGGTCTCCATCCGCGCGTACGCGATGTGGACGTTGCGGTCGCAGGTGTCGGTCCGGAAATCGTTGATGAGCTGGATCTGCACGGTGTGCTGGCCGGCGCCGACCGCCGCGCCGACCGGGTACGTGCCGTAACTGGTAGCGCTGACGATGGTGGTCTGGCCGACACTGACGCCGTCGACGGTCACCCGTACGGTCGGCCAGCCCTGGCAGTTGTCACCGATGGCCCCGATCAGCACCCGGCCGGAGCCATTGACGCTCGTGGTGGCGTAACTGGAATTGCCCCACAGCGACGCGTGCGTTCCGGAGGCGGGCACCGGGGTGCCGGTGGCCGTACGGATCGCACCGCCCACGACGCTGAACTGGGAGGGCTCGGCGGCGTGCGCCGTACCGCCGGCGACTGTTCCTCCCGCCACGGCGACCGCCACCGCCGCGGACATCGCCACGAACCTTGACCTGGATCTCGTGATACGCACCGCTGATCCTCTCCTGCCGATACGCCCAAGAATTGGACATTCGCAGCCTAGAGAGGATCGGGTCGACACATGTGAATGCCGTGCAACCATCCTGGGTACCCGGTCTGCACTTTCCGTTGCGCACGGATCACCTCGCGGAGGTCGCGCGTGGGACCGGGCACCCCGACAGGCGTTACGACTCAGCGGTCCGCCGCCCGGGGAGGCGACCGGCTCCGCCCTGTCGTGTCCGCCCTACCGCGAGGTGCCGCCGCCGGGCCGACCCGCGCCGGCGCTGGAGGGCCGGTGGGCGATGCGGGGAGCCCGCACGGCCGAGGAGTTGCCGGACCCCGGGCGGTAGTCGCGGGCGGCAGCGGCCACCATCTCGTCGGGATCGCGGGCGAGGGCCTGCCGGATGTGCGCCGGAACGATCTCGGAGGTCGCCATCGCCAGGCGGACCTGCACCGAACGGTCGTCGAGCAGGCCAGACAGGTCCGCCTCGTCCAACTCGACGGCACGCACCAGCGCGACACGGACGTCGACCACCGGGTCGGTGGCGAGCGCGCTGCGCTGCGCGGCGGTGGTCCGCGGGTTGCGGGCCAACCCCTTGCGCACGCGTGCGGTGCGATCGGCCAGCAGGGCGGTGAGCACGTCCGGGTCGTGGGTGTGGGTGGCGAGTCGCTCCCGTACCTCGGGTGAGACGTCGTCGACGAGCTTGGCGGCCAGCTCCGGCTCCAGGTCCCGGCGCTCCGCGAGGAGACCGCGAAGCTCCTTGTCCGATGCCTCGGACATGACCCGGCGGATCGACTCGTCACAGGCGGGGTTGCCGGCGACCGCCCAGCGGATCCACCGGTCGGCGTCCTTGACGAGACGCATGAGGTTGGCGATCGAGGCCGAGGGGTTGCTCGCCACGGCCTCGCGCACCTGACGATCATGGTCGCGGGTCAGCGGTCGCAGTGCCTGTGCGGGCGCGTCGGCCCGAGCGGCGACCGCCTTACGGACCGCTGGCGACGGATCGGACGCCAGGTCGATAAGTGTCATCTGTGGCGTGGTGGGGTCCTGGGCGAGGGCGAGCCGGGCGTCAGCGCTGCCACCGATCGGACGGTGGTCGGCGACGTCGGACCCGCTGTGACGGTCGGGCTCGCCGACGTCCTGCTGTTTCCCCATGGCGCAATCATGTCACGCGCCACCGGAGGCCTCAGGAGGCGACCGCTCCCGGTTCGGCCGGGGCGGGCGCGGCGGTGACCCGGGCGGGTAGTCGCAGGCCGGACATGCCGCCGTCCACCGGAAGCGACGACCCGGTCACCGACCCGGTCGACGGCGACGCGAGGTAGACGACGGCGGCGGCCACCTCGTCGGCGGTCACCAGCCGCCCCGTCGGCTGGCGGGACGCGAGTTGCCGTTTCTCCGCCGTCGGGTCGGCCGCGCCGGCGAGCAGGCGGGCCACCCAGGGCGTGTCCACGGTGCCGGGGGCGACGCAGTTGACCCGGACCCCCTCGGTCACCAGGTCGGCGGCCATGGCGAGGGTGAGGGCGTGCACGGCGCCCTTCGACGCGGAATAGAGGGCGCGTTGGGGCAGGCCGACGGTCGCCGCGATCGAGGAGACGTTGACGATCACCGCAGCCGACGACCGGCGCAGGTACGGCAGGGCGACGGCACTCATCCGGGCCACCCCGGACACGTTGACGTCGAGCACCCGGCTCCACAGCTCGTCGTCGTTGTCCTCCACCGTGCCCACGGCGGAGATGGCGGCGTTGTTGACCAGGATGTCGATGCCGCCGAAGGTGTCGGCGACCGAGGCGACGGCCGCACCGAGGGAGGACCGGTCTGCCACGTCGGCCCGGACGCCGTGGACGCGCGGGTCCTCGGGGAGGCCCGACAGGTCCAGGTCCAGTACGCCCACCCGGGCTCCGGCGGCCAGGAACGCCCGCACGCAGGCGTGGCCGATCCCCGAGCCACCTCCGGTCACCACCGCCACCAGACCGTCACACCGCATGACCCTCTCCCCTCCCGAGTAGTCCTCCGAGCCGACAGGCACCGCGATCAGGCGGCTCTCAGCGCGTTGCGCTGCCGGCCGAGGCCCTCGATCTCGACCTCCATCACGTCACCGGCGGCCAGGTACGGGAACCGGCCGGAGAGCGCCACACCCTGTGGGGTGCCGGTGTTGATGACGTCGCCCGGGTCCAGGACTGTGTACTGGGACAGGTGCCAGACCAGGTACGCCACGTCGAAGATCATGTCCTTCGTGCTGGAGTCCTGGCGGGGCTCGCCGTTGACCCAGGAGCGCAGCCGCAGCGCCTGCGGGTCGTCGATCTCGTCGGCGGTGACCAGCCACGGGCCGAGCGGTTGGAACGTCTCGCAGGACTTGCCCTTCGACCACTGACCACCGGAGACGGCGAGCTGGAAGTCACGCTCGGAGACGTCGTTCGACAGCGCGTACCCGGCGATGTGCCCGAGAGCGTCGGCCGGCGAGGCGAGGTAGCGGGCCTGCCGGCCGATCACCACCGCCAGTTCCACCTCCCAGTCGGTCTTCGTCGAGCCGCGCGGGATCAGGACGTCGTCGTACGGGCCGACGACCGTGTTGGGCGCCTTGTAGAAGATGATCGGGGCGGTGGGTGGCTCGGCACCCGACTCGGCGGCGTGCGCGGCGTAGTTCTGGCCGACGCAGAGGACCACACCGGGACGGGCGATCGGCGCGCCGACCCGCTGACCGGTGACGTCGATCTCGGGCAGGTCGCCTGCCTCGCGGACGCGCTGGACGCCGTCGCCGCCGAGGAACTCCGCGTCGATGTCGGCGGTGAGCGACGAGAGGTCGAAGTGCCGTCCGTCGACGTGCAGGACGGGGCGTTCCCGCCCGACGGGCCCGACGCGCATGAATCTCACGAACCATCCTCCGGTGCCTGGTGGCGGCAGAGTCATTTCCGATAGGATCTTGCTTCGCCAGTGTGTACTCGCTCACACCAACACAGTCAAGGCGGGTCGACGCCGCGATGCGGATAGCCCTCTTCATCACCTGCGTCAACGACATCGCATATCCGGCCACCGGCATCGCGGTCACCCGCATCCTGCGCCGGCTCGGCCACACCGTCGACTTCCCGACGGGCCAGACCTGTTGCGGGCAGATGCACGCCAACACCGGCTACCGGGCCGAGGCGATGCCGATGGTGCGCAACTACGTCGACGTCTTCGACACCTACGACGCCGTCGTCGTGCCGTCCGGGTCGTGCACCGCGATGATCCGCGACCAGTACCCGCGGCTGCACCCGCCCGCCACGTCGGTGGCCGCCCGCACCTACGAGCTGTCCGAGCTGCTCATCGACGTCCTCGGCGTCACCGATGTCGGTGCCGAGTTTCCGGAAACGGTGACCTACCACCCCACCTGCCACGGCCTGCGACTGTTGCGGCTGGGTGACCGGCCGTTGCGACTGCTGCGCGAGGTACGCGGCATCCGGCTGGTCGAGCTGGCCGACGCCGAGGAGTGCTGCGGTTTCGGCGGCACGTTCGCCCTGAAGAATCCGGACGTCTCCACCGCGATGCTCACCGACAAGTGCGCCCGGGTCGGTGAGACCGGAGCACGGGTGCTCGCCGCCGCCGACAACTCCTGCCTGGCGCACATCGGTGGCGGCCTCGACCGCCACCGGTCGGGCGTGCGGGCGCTGCACTACGCCGAGATCCTCGCCGCGACGGGGGCCACCTCGTGAACCGGCCTGTCGCACCGGCCACCGGGAGCGGACGGATCCGCACGCCGCTGCCCTTCCCCACCATGGCGAAGCCGGCCGTCGCCGACACGCAACTGCGGGCCAACCTGCACCGGGCCACCCGCACCATCCGCGCCAAACGCGCCCGGGTGGTCGACGAGGTGCCCGACTGGGAGGCCCTGCGCGACGCCGGCGCCGCGATCAAAGCGGACGTCCAACGGCGGTTGCCGGAGCTGCTGGTGCAGTTCGAGGCGTCCGTCACCGCCGCCGGCGCCACCGTGCACTGGGCCCGGGATGCGGCCGAGGCCTGCCGGATCGTGGTCGAGCTGACCCGGGCCACCGGGGCCGACGAGGTCGTGAAGGTCAAGTCGATGGCCACCCAGGAGATCGAGCTCAACGAGGCCCTGGAGGCGGCCGGGATCGCCGCGTACGAGACCGATCTGGCGGAGCTGATCGTGCAGCTCGGCGACGACACCCCGTCGCACATCCTGGTGCCGGCGATCCACAAGAACCGGACCCAGATCCAGGAGATCTTCAAGCGTCGCATGCCCGACGCGCCGGCCGACCTCAGCGACGAGCCGGCGGCCCTGGCCGAGGCGGCCCGCGCGCACCTGCGACGGCGTTTCCTCTCGGCCCGGGTCGCCGTGTCCGGTGCCAACTTCGCCATCGCCGACACCGGCACGCTCGTGGTCGTGGAGTCCGAGGGCAACGGGCGGATGTGCCTCACGCTTCCGGAGACGCTGATCAGCGTCGTGGGCGTCGAGAAGCTGCTGCCGACCTTCAGCGACCTGGAGGTCTTCCTGCAACTGCTGCCGCGGTCCTCGACGGGTGAGCGGATGAACCCGTACACCTCGTTGTGGACGGGCGTCACCCCCGGGGACGGCCCGCAGGACGTCCACGTGGTGCTTGTCGACAATGGCCGGTCCGCGGTGCTCGCCGACCCGGTCGGGCGGCCTGCGCTGTCCTGCATCCGCTGCTCCGCGTGCCTCAACGTCTGTCCGGTGTACGAGCGGGCCGGCGGGCACGCGTACGGCTCGGTGTATCCGGGGCCGATCGGGGCGATCCTGTCGCCCCAGTTGACCGGGGTGGCCGACAACGCGTCCCTGCCGTACGCGTCGACGCTCTGCGGCGCCTGCTACGACGTCTGCCCGGTGAAGATCAACATCCCGGAGATCCTGGTCCACCTCCGCCAGCAGGCGCCGCATCCGCTGGCCGAACGGGCCACCATGCGCGTCCTGTCCTGGGTGATGCGCAGCCCCCGGCGCTGGGCCGCCGCCCTGCGGCTGGCCCGCACGGGCGCGGGCCCGCTCGGCGCGTACCGCGAACGACGCACCGGCGCTCGGACGCTGCGCCGACTGCCCTGGCCCGCCTCGGCGTGGACCCGGTCGCGGGACCTGCCGCTGCCCGCGCCGCAGACCTTCCGGGAGTGGTGGGAGCAGCAGTGACCGCACGCGACGAGATCCTGGCCCGGCTCCGAACAGCCCTGGCCGACAACCCGCCGCCGGTGCCGGTGCCCCGCCGGTACCGCCGGGTCGACGACCGCCCCGACCTGGTCGAGGTCCTCGTCGACCGGCTGGTGGACTACCGGGCGACCGTCCACCGTGGCCTCGACGCCCTGGCCGGGCTGCTGGCCGAGGTCGACCGGCTCGCCGTCCCCACCGACGTCCCCGCCGACTGGTTGGCCGGCCACGGCGGGCAGGTGCACCACGACGATCCCCCGCTGACCCCGGCCGAGCTCGACGCCGTGGACGCGGTCCTCACCGGTTGCGCCGTGGCGGTGGCCGACACGGGCACCATCATCCTCGACGCCGGCCCGGCGCAGGGACGGCGAGTGCTCACCCTGGTGCCCGACCGGCACATCTGCGTCGTGCGCGTCGACCAGGTCGTCGGCCTGCTGCCGGAGGCGCTGACCCGGCTGGACCCACGCGCGCCCCAGACCTGGATTTCGGGCCCGTCCGCGACAAGCGACATCGAGCTCAACCGGGTCGAGGGCGTGCACGGCCCACGCCGCCTGGAGGTCGTGCTGGTCGGCGGCACCTCAGGACCGTGACGCCACCCGCCGGTCGCGGTCACGCCACGGCCCGCCGTCGCCGTAGTCGCCACGACACCAGCAGCACCCCGGCCGCGACCACAAGCGCCCCGCCGACGAGAGCCGCCACCCGGACTGCCGCACCGCTGCCACGGCGGGTGGCGACCACAGCCGGCGCGCCGTCGAGAATCCAGTCGTGGGAGTCCTCGCCCGCGCCGTACACCGCGCGCTGTCCGTCCGGGCCGGTGGCCGCCGCCCGGTACGCGGGGTTGAGGTCGGTCAGCGTCCGCACCGCGACGGTGACCGTGTGGACCGGCCCGGGGCAGGTGTAGTCGATTGTCGCCCCGGCCCTCGCCAGGGCCTTCGACTCGGCGACAGCGCCGAGGCAGGTACGCGCGCCGTCGGCGACCGTGATCTGCCTGAGCAGGTACGCGGAGAACAGCTCGGACGACGCGACCACCGCCGGATCCGTCGCGCGGTAGTCGACGGCACCGTCGAGCAGGACGCGCTCGGGCGGCAGCAGGCCCAGCGAGACCCCGAGCAGCGTCAGGTCGTCGGGGCCGCCGACGCGCCACCGCACCCGTACGACCTCCGGCCGCTGGTCGTCGCGCGCGACGGACACGGTCTGCGGATCGCCGGACGGGTGCGCCGCCGCAGCGACCGGCAGCGCCAGGACGGACGCGGTGACGGCCATCGCCGCCAGCGGGAGGACGGTCACCGCGCTTCGTTGACGACGTCGGTGCAGGGACACGAAGCGCTCCGGGGTCACGGCGACAGGAATCGCGCCCACGCTTCCGAACGCGCGGAAACGTGCAGGTCCGGGCAAGTGTTCGGGACCAGACCGCGACGTGAACAGTTCGTTGATCAGTTCGGTCAGCCGTCAAACCGAGTGGCACTACTGCTCACTACTGCTTAGCGTCAGGTCAGCCGTTGAATGCGGACCTTCGGGCGCACGTTCCTTAAGTGCCCTTGCTTGTGCTGGCGGACCTGCTCATCCCAGACCTCCTGGTCGTAGTCCGGGTCCGGTGGGATCCACTTGTGCGAGCCGTCGCTGTAGTGGAACTTCTCGTCACCCGGCCGCAGAATGCTCACCGAAGCCAGCCAAGGAAGCGTCTGTGCAGCGCACCCGCCGGCACCCAGGTCAGGTCCTCGGAGGCCCGCACCAACTGCGCACCAAGGTAGAGGGCCAGGGAGATCGGAGCGTCGTCGAACTCGGCGCGTAGCTCGCGCTGCCGCGTGCGGCAGGGCCAGGGCGCACCGCAGCCGTCGCAACTCCAGATCGGCAGCACCGGGCCGTGCGTGGTCATGCGCGGCCTCCGAGCAGCGCCGCCATCATCGACCGCGCCCGCCGGCTGGTCGCCCAGTCCACCTGCCAGCACGGGTACGGTGTGAGCAGCGACCACCGCACCGGGCAACCGGTGCACAGGCCGTCCTTAGCGAGCAGGATCTGCCGCTCGGCCTCGTTGCTCACTGCTCCTCCTCGGCGGGCCAGTGCCCCCGACTGATCGGGATGCGGTGTCGGCTGCGACAGGGCAGCTCCGCCCCACAGCGGCAGATCCAGCTCCACCTCCGCCACGACCAAGCCGGGCGGTGTCGCCGTGCCAGGGTCATCGCGACGGCGATCAGGTACTGGTCGTAGGTCACTCGTCGCCATGGTGGCGTCCTGTCCCGCATCACTGGCTCCCTCCACCGGGCAGCACTCCATGGCCGACCCCGAAACGACGGGACCGGATCTGGAACGTTCGGTAACTGCGACGCTACGATCACGACGACGGCGGTTGGACTCACCCGCAGTACGAGTGAGCAGGCCAGATGAGCTGCCGCAGCATTGGTATTACGGCGGAACGTCGACCACGGGTCAACGTAGGGATAACGCATGAGACGTCCCGGACGATCAGCACCACATCGCGGCGAGGTGACCGGCTACCTGTTCAAGCTGATCCGGGAGTCCATCCCGCTCACGCAGGAGCAACTCGCCGCAGAGCTGGACGTCGATCGCGTGACCGTACAGAGCTGGGAATCCGGGCGCCGGGCGTTCACCGCGGTACCGCTCGGGCAGGCGATCGCCGTTCGACGCCGGCTCGGACGGCTCGGCGCGAGCACACTCCTGCTCGCAGCACTTGACGACGCCGCCGAGGCGGATCTCATCCTCGCCGCCGTCCTCGACGAGCATGTGGGCCGCTGCGAGATCGCCGAACAGCCGCTGGGCTGGTCCGTACTCACCCACCGTCTGACCGACTTGATCCTCTGGGCCGTCCTCGGGCAGACACCGACCTTCGCCAGAGGGCTACCCGTCGCCCGTCCCCGGCGGGGTCCAGTCGCGTCCGGGCCGACCCTGCCCGTCGACGAGCAACGTGCGTTCTTCGCTCACCTCCGCGTGCTTGCCGATCGCGCTGCAACCGGACGGCACCGGAACGTGCTGCTTCACCGGCAAGCCTGCTTCCTTGCCGGCATGGACCCCACCAAGGCAGCAGTAGGTTGGCTCACCCAGACCACCACCCGAGCACGCCGCACGACGATTTTTCGCACCTGGTCACCGCTGTGGCCCGACGCCCGCTCCGTCGTCACGTCCCTCGCTAACCAGGGCGACCCGGAACCGTTACGAGACTTCATCGCTCGCGCGCATCCCGATGACGCCTGCGAGCGAGCGGCTCTCAACTACTCGGCCTACTGGGTGGGCGAGATCCCCTACCGCCACCGCGACGACTCCTTCATGCCCGAAGCGCTTGCTGACTGGCACGGCTCAGTCCTTCTTCGGCACCTGGTCCATCGCCTCGATCCAGGGCATCCCTTCGTTGACCTCAACATCCACAACGTCTGGGCTCTGCTGGCCGCACGACGCGGTCTCGCTCTCGACAACCCCGCCGCGACTGGGGCGCTCCTCGACCGCAGTGCCCCGCTCCTGGACAGTGACCGGATCTCCGCGCAGTCGCGGCAGGAACTAACCTCTATCGTCTACAGCCTGCGGGCGGACGGACTCACCGGCACAGGGACGGGCAGATGACCGACGATCACGACGCCGCCGGAGCGATGAACTTCATCTTCGAAGCTGGCGTCCTCAAACGCGCTGCCAGGACCGGATGGTGGTTCGCCGGCGTCAAGCAACCCGAGTCCATCGCCGAGCACTCCTTCCGAACGGCGCTCATCGGAATGATGCTCGCCGCCATGGAGGGCGCGGACCCAGCCCGAGTTTCGATGCTCTGCACCCTGCACGACACCCAGGAAACCCGAATCACCGACATCCCGCACATCGCCAAGCGCTATCTCACCGCCGTACCCAACACCGCCGTCACCGCCGACCAGGTCGCGACCTGTCCACCGGCCGTCGTCGAAGTCATCACTGCTGCCGTCGCCGAGTACGAAGCCGGCGAGACGCTGGAAGCCGTCGTGGCCCGCGACGCCGACAAGCTGGAATGCCTCGTCCAAGCCGTCGAGTACCGCCACCAGGGCATCGACAACGTGCAGCGCTGGATCGACAGCTCACGAGCCGCGCTCAAGACCGCCAGTGCCCACCGCCTTGCCGACGCCGCCCTCAGCGGACAACCCCTGGCCTGGCTCACTCCCCCGCCGCAGGAGTAAGCGTTCACACTTGGCGTTGTATTGATCCCGGCGATGGGCACAGTCGATCAAAGTGGACGAGACGCCTCGTGACCTGGGTTTGAAGGGGTCATAGCCGGTCATCGGTAGTCACTGCTGGTCCACCTAAGACGGCCCGGGAACGGCATGATCTTGGGGCTGCCGATGCCGGACCCCAGGCGGCATCAGACGCATACGGTTTAGGAAGGGTTTAGCGTCCACCGGCCCATCCGGTGTCATAGCAGGGGGTTCACTGAACATCTCGGCGGTGACATGCTTGATCATTCCGCACATGTTCCGGATCTAGCTTGATGCCGTGGCAGGGGCGACCTCAGTGCAGCTTGCGCTCTCTCTCACGCCGACCATACGCTCCCAGCGGTCTGACACCCGAGCCGATCCGCGCCTGGGAGGCGGTGCAGTGCCGGATGGTTGGCTAGCTCGATCGACTGTCGAGCTGGGCGAGTTCCCACTGACGGGACGAGCCATGATTCTCGCCCAAGAGGCCTATCTGACCTACCCGCCCTGCGAGCCGCCCCAGGGTGAGCAAGGGATGTGCGTGCTTCTCGCGGCCGTCTACGAGAGTCAGCTCAACTTTCTCAAAGAGCGCGTCGAGGTGCTGGCCTACGTCAGGCAACCAGGGACTCCACTTGGCTGGTGACGATTGGGCGTGTGCGAGACGTAAGCCACCGTTCAGCTTCGGCAGGATCTGGGGCGTTCCCGAGCCTGCTGGGTGAGACCAGTCAGGCTGGGACTTGAGCCCTGAACCCCTCCGGCGGTCGGTGGATCATCTCAGATCGGGCGGATCGGCGTCCTGACCTGCACGAGGCTCCTCGTTGCCTTACAGCGGTTGACAGCCCTTGTCGGCGTCAATTGTGCCGGCTTGTGCCCGACGATCTTGGCCGTCGATCGCCTGCCGCCAATGTCCTGGCTCCGGCCTCGACCCCTGCCGGGGGGTGCGGCCTCAGGTTGCCTAGCAATGTCGGTGCACATCAGACAGTGTCAACGGGCAGGTAGAGAGCATCGGTACGTGATGACTGGTGGTGCTCAACAGCGGAGGGCTTGCTGCCTCGTCGCTGCCTCTGTCTAGTTTTCGTGCGTGATCGAGGCGACACTCGGTGGATGCAGTGGCTGACCGCCGTCCTGTCGTTCCTCGGCGGCCTTATCTCGGCGTCCGTCGCGGCCTACGTCGTGGTGAGGACGAACAACCAGCGGATGACCGCCGAGGTCCGGGCTCGCTGGGACGGCGCACTCTTCGAGCGAAGCGCCGCCTTCGTCGCTTCGGCGCGCACCCTGCGCCACCTGGCAGAGCATCCCTCGCGTAGCGAGGATGAGAACAGCCATCGGAAGGCGCTAGACGAAGCACACCAAGGGATGCGGGTAGCGTGCGAGCAGCTTCGGCTACTGGGCAACCAGAGGGTCCAGACCGCAGCACGGGTAGTAACTCGCCATGCCTATGCCGTAAGGGCTCAGGCCGAAGACGGCCGGGACCCTCGGGCAGCGGAGTACCCCTCCAAGTCGCCAACAGCTCGCCTCAACGACGCTCTCCAAGAGTTCTACCGCGCGGTCCGCACCCAGCTCGGCGCAGAAGACCCAGAGGCTGTTCTGCATGACGATGACTTAGAAGCCGACCGGGCTACTCAGACGGAGCTGCGGTGAGCGCTCCGTCGACAGGCAACGCCAGTCACCCGACGTCCCGCTTACAAGCTCTGTGCACGTCGTCCGGGAACGGCTGCACGCTCGGAGTTTCATCCATGTCGGACTCTTAGCGTGCTTGCGTCCGGCGCGGTTGCTGTCAGCGTTGCTGTCGACAGCCATCCGGCAGGCGACCCAGGCCGACCCCCGCTGGGGGGACGCGGATTCATGCTGTCGGTCTTTGCCAGTTAGTAGCGGCCGGCATCGACGAACAGGTGGCGGGCCTCGTCGGTTCAGGTCGGGCCCCGGCCCGCATCAAACTTCGCGCTGCCTTCTTACTGCCCGCCGGCCGACGCGTCCCTAGCGCTGAAGAATTCGGCCGGCTCGGGCCGCACGCTCCGGATCTTGAAGGTCCAGGCCATCCTGAGTCAGCCAGTAGTCAGGCTGCGACGGCCTAGCGCTTATGCGACCAGGCCGATGGTCATAGAGCGATATCATGTGCTGTCGGTGCTGCCCTGTACTCGATTCCCGACGCCCCGGAAGGGGTGGCTGGTGTCTACCGGCCGTCCACGTCTCATGAAGATCGCGAAGTTCACAGCAGTCTCATTGCTTGTACTGGCGCTGCTAGTGGTCTCAGCCATCTCCGGAGGGGTGGGAGCGATGGTCTGCAACCTGATGGTTGATCTTGCCGCAGCTGTGATGGCCGGGAGTCGGGTAGAGGGCAGCACCTCGTCGTCACCTACGTGCCGCCGCCCCTGCCGGTGACCCCGCACTTGTAAGTTCTGGGCGCTCCGTTTAGGCCGGCCCGCGTCTGCATCTGACCTCGGGCGGCAATCCGTGGCTGTCCACCCGCAGCTATCCCCGTCTGTCGCCGTTGCTGTCGACAGCACCAGGACAACCGCTCAGGAGCAGAGGAAGTCAGGGAAGGCTCTCTTCCCGCCCGGTCTCCAATCGGCCTGCTCGACGGTGAAGTTCCGCAGCGATGGTGTCCCAGTCGGGACCGAAGGCATGTAGGTCGTTGGCCGCCACACGCAACAGCTCCATATCCTCCGGCCGTTGGAGGCAGGCCAGCCGGAGCGCGAGGTTTCGCGCCCAGACCGGAAGACCTATCCAGGCCTCCTCAGGCAGCACCTCCAGCATCGCCACGATCTCGTCAGCCGATGCGAAGGTCACCACCTCAACATATGCACTGGCAACGCGTTCGCTGTACCGTCGACCAGCGAGCAGCCGGGCCAACTCAAGCAGCGACATACACTCCGGGGCGTAGGGCTCGGCGTCAGAGGACTCCTCGGGACGATCCCTCGTACTCCTATCCAGCAACGCCCGCAGCCAACCCGTCGTCTTAACGACTTAGTACTCCAGCAGGAGATCCGTTTCAAGGCTGGTGATGGCTTGTCGGGGGCGTAGTGGCTGATCTTGGCTACGATGCGTCGTTACCCTGGGCAAGGACGGCAGCATCTCCGGCGGCTTCCCGCTCAGCGGCGAGGGCGTCAGAACCAACCCGCCGGCCTAACCACCGCATCCACGGGAGACCCATGGAAGTCAACGATTACGTCCGGCTCAGCCCCCGGATCATCGACCAGGTCGCACCCAAGATCAGCCCGAAGTACCGGTCGATGGTCCTGATGGCCAGAGGCGCCGGCGCCTGGGACCACGCGATCACGGACCTCGTCGGCGCCCTGTCGGAGGAGGACGTCGTGATCACCACGGCGGAGAAGGACGCGCTGCGGGAGCTCATGGAGTACCTCCGGGAACCTCTGACCTACCTGGAGCAGATCCGGACCTCGGACTGACGGCCGAAGCGTCGACCACCCACACCTGAGGCGTCACCAGATCAACCGCGGCCGTCGCCAGCCGCCGCCGCACACCGGCGACATCCCAGGTCGAGGACGTCAAGAACTGCTGCAAGTGCTGGTGATCGACCCCGAGCCGCTGCGCCATCGGCTGCATCGACTTACGCCGGCCGTCCAGCATCAGCCCACGCAGATACCGCAGACCAGTCGCCCGCTGATCCGAGCGCCGCAACCCCGCGAAGATCCCCGCCGCGAAGTCCTCCAACCGCGCCCGCAACCGAACGAGATCCCGCTCATCCACGCACCGCAGCCAAACACCGCCACAACACCCATACAAGCGACACGCCACAACGACCTAACAAAGCACTACTAGTACTTCAGCAGGAGATCCATCCGTTCTGACCTGCTGCGGCGGTGTGGTTTTGTCCGTGGGCGGGGAGCAGCCACCGCTGAGTCTCGTGGTTGTGTGGACCAAAGATACGGCGGTGGCTGCCGCCTACAGAGTAGACGTCCAGCGATGGTCTGGGCTGTTTGACGAGCTGATGGACGTGGTCGGGTCGCGCTTCGGCCGGCCTGAGCCGCGTCGGCGGGTGCGGGACTTCATGGCCGGGCTGCTGGCGCCGTTGCCGACGAAGAACTGTTGGACGATCGCGGAACACGCCGGTGACGACGGGCCAGGAGGATTGCAGGACCTGATCGGTCGGGCCAGGTGGGACGACGCGCAGGTCCGCGCCGACGTGCGGGACTTCGTCGCGGTCAAGCTCGGGCACCCGGACGGTGTGCTGCTGATCGACGAGACCGGTGACCTGAAGAAGGGCGTGCACACCGTCGGGGTGCAACGGCAGTACTCCGGCACCGCCGGGAAGATCGAGAACTGCCAGCTCGCGGTGCACCTTTCCTATGCTTCACCAGCCGGGCACACCCTGGTCGACGTCGCTCTCTACCTGCCGAAGTCCTGGACCGACGACCCCGCGCGTCGGGTGGAGGCTGGAGTGCCCGACACCGTCGGCTTCGCCACGAAACCGCAGCTGGCACAGCGGCTGATCGACACCGCCGTCTCCGGTGGGCTGCCATGCCGATGGGTTGCCGGCGACGAGGCCTACGGCGGTGACCCGCACCTGGCCGCGGCGTTACGCGACCATCGACTCGGTTACGTCCTCGCGGTCGCCTGCTCGCACCGGGTCCCGACCGGGCTTGGCATCCAGCGAGCGGACCAGATCGCCGCCGGCCTGCCGATACGGGCGTGGCAGCGGATCTCCGTCGGCCAGGGGGCGAAAGGGCACCGCTACTACGACTGGGCGTTCGTCACCCTGCCCCTGGCCGTCGACCAACACGACGGTCACCACTGGCTGCTGATCCGGCGCAACCGCACCACCGGTGAGCTGGCGTTCTACCGCTGCTGGTCACCCAACATCGTCCCCCTGCACCACCTGGTCGCCGTCGCCGGCCGACGGTGGAGCATCGAGGAATCCTTCCAGGCCACCAAGACCGGGCTCGGCCTGGACCAGCACCAACACCGCCGCTGGCGGGCCTGGCACCGCTGGACCACCCTCGTCATCGCCGCACACGCGTTCCTCGCCGCCGCCGCAGCGGCCAGCACCACCACCCCGGACGGCCTGATCCCGATCACCGTCAACGAACTCCGCCGCCTGTTCCACGCCCTGGTCATCGAACCCACCCGACGCATCGGCGACCTCATCGCCTGGTCCATCTTCCGACGCCAGCACCAAGCCGAAGCCAAGATCAGCCACTACGCACGACAAGCCCTCACTGAGCCCTGAAACGATCTCCTGCTGGAGTATTAGACGCTAGCCACTCCCCACCTGGCGAACCAGACACGGCCACAGACGCCCGGCAACAGTTCGACCCAGGTGAGTTGAAGCGGAACTAAGAGCTCCCACGCCGCTACCAGCGGCGACGCCTTCCGACACCTGCTCACACGGCGTCTTGGTGGTCATCGTTAGCGGCTGGTTGACGACGTTTGACAGTGTCTTGTGCCCCCTGTGTGCCCCGCACCGTTAGGAGTGGGCGGCGGTGGATCAGGCTGCCCGACTGCGCTCAACTGGGCGCGCCGAGCCCGCAGCTTCGGGCGAGTCGAGGTGCTTGTGCAGGCGATGCGAGCCGGAATCAACTCTAGGCCGGCGATCTGCTCCTCGGACACGACAGACAGGCCCCCACCTACCGCCGCAGACTACATCGATGACAGTACACTCGTCCTTTCGGAGGTCAACGGCGGTTCCTGGGGGTGAGATTGAAGGAGCATCGTAGTTTCGTGCGGCTAGCTTGGCGAGATATTGCAATCTCCGCTATCGTTTTTTGCGCAGCCCTGTTAGCAGTCCTGTCGGTAGTATCCACCGTAAAAGATGCGGACACCCTGTCCGTCGTGGCATTGGCTCTGGCAGTAATCGCATTCGTTGCTCAAATCATCATGTTTATCGTTCAGGCCGCAGCAGCGAATGACCAACAGGAGAAGGCTCAAGAAGTTTACGCACAGACGATGAGAGCCCTGACGCTTATCGAAGAAAAAATGGAGGGTACGCGACAGACCGTCCACACCATGAGCGAGAAACTTTTGACGCGCGTCCTTGGCGGAATGCCTGAGCCCGTAGCGAAGGAGGCGCTGGCGCTTGAAATTGAGAATTCTGCTCATCAGGCGTCCTCCTCTCGACTTCCGCAGCAGCGCCTCGCATACCCACCTTCAACAGGGGATGGCGACCTTAGTGGCAGCTCTTACGAGCTTCCATACTTGCCGCCCACTGCCAGCAGGGAGGCAGATCCTGAAATCGTTCGGATGATGCGTGAATTCCCAACCGGCGCAGACCTGGAATCGGCGCGATCTGCTCTAGCTGACGCCACGGTGCGCGAGGGCCACTACTTGTCCATGCTCGCGGACGATGAAATTAGGAGCCGGCAGCCGGGGTTCAAGTTTGGAGCCGGGCTATCTATCCTGCCGACGAGTAAAGAGCTATTTCAAAGAGGCCTCGTGCGCCAGGTACGGCTGCCGCACAACCCGAATAAGACAGTTTTTCTACTGACGAAAGAGGGCCGGAACGCGGCGCGAATCTTTACTGCGAGGGGAAGACCGCCATCCGGTTTTCCACAAGACCTTCTCGAACTGATTGAAAAGGTAGCCGATTACCAAAAGGAGATAAACGATCGGATAAATAGTCCTGATCCTAACGTCCCCGTCGATGATGCGTAGGAACCTTGCAGCCGTCCCGACGCTATTCGGACGTCTTCCATTGACCCCGCCGACGCGGGAGCTGTCGCAGTCTGGGTTCGGCGGCGTAGCCCTCGGACCTGGATCGTGCCGCATCCGGTCGCCTTGGTCGAGATACCCACCACCCGCCGCCTCTTTTACTGACGCGCCGAGGCAGATGCGACCGTTGCTGCGCCAGCATCAGCACCAGCCCGGCTTCCCGCTGCCAAGTCATCGCGCGCAAGGGCGGTCCCTGGCCCATCCGCCCACGCCCGTCGGGCCTCTGCCACGTCCACGGCTCAGCGGTGCAGTGCGGTGCCTGAAGGAAGAATGGCCAGTGCTGCGGTAACGCCGCTGGCGGCGGGCCGATGCGCCGCCCACCAGAACAGCCCCATTTACGCCAGCGCAGCAACCCTGCTCAACCCGGCGACCCACCCCACCATCCTCACTGTCTGCCGTCGACCCGCCCTGCTGGGGAGCGGGCCGCCGCCCGGCCCGCCTCGTCAAGACGGCCTTGACGCACGGTTGGACGCTGGCGGGTCGGGCGGCGGTCTGCTCGGCTCGCCCGGGTCGCCGGATGGCGGGATGTCCAGCCGGCGCCGCCGGCAAGCCCCAGACCGGTGGCAGGGTCGGCTGACGTCTCGCCGACCGCCGGGGTGGGCGTGGTGTCGCCGTCGATGAGCCGCCTGATGGCTGGCATGGTGGACGAGCTCAACCGACGATGTCCACGACCACCTTGCCGTTGGCGCTGCCGCTGGCGACCAGCCGGTGGGCGTCCATGACCGTGTCGAGCGTGAACGTGCGTGGGTCCAGTCGCGGGCGCATGGCCCCGGCTTCGGCAAGCGCCGCGACCTCGCGCAGAATCTCACAGTGGTGTTCACGACCGCGCCCGGTCAGCATCGGCAGCAGCGTGAACACCCCGGAATAGGTGGCTCCCCGGAACGACAGCGGGGCGAGCGAGTGCGTTCCCCAACCCAACGCGCTGACCACGTGTCCGTAATAGGTGCGCACCGCAGCGAACGACGCGTCGAGGGTGGAGCCGCCCACGTTGTCGGCGATGATGTCGAACCCCTCGCCCCCGGTGTACGTCTGCACGTACTCCTCGACGCTCGTCGAGGTGTAGTCGATCGGCACCGCGCCCAGGCTCTCGATCAGCGGCATGCTCGCCGGCCCGCCCGTGGCGTACGCCTCGGCGCCGCACGCCTGGGCGAGTTGGACGCTCACGTATCCGACACCACCGGCGCCGCCGTGCACCAGCACCTTCTGCCCGGCTCGGACTCCGGCCCGGTCGACGAGCCCCTCCCAGGCGGTGATCGCCGCCAGGGGCAACGCGGCGGCCTCCCGCATCGAGAGTGTGTTCGGCTTGCGGGCCAGGAGCCGGGCGTCCACGGCGGCGTACTCGGCGAGCGAACCCTGGAGGTCGCCCACGCCCCCGCACAGCCCGTACACCTCGTCCCCCGGCGCGAAGTCGGTCACCTCCGCGCCGACCGCCGCGACGACGCCGGCAACGTCCAGGCCGAGCACCGCGGGAAGCTGGATGCGCGCGTGCGCGGCCTTTCCCGCCTGGATCTTCGTGTCGAGCGGGTTGACCCCGCTGGCGACGATCCGCACCAGCACCTGCCCGCGCTCGGGGGTGGGTTGAGCGATCTCCTCGACTGTCAGCGGAACGTCGAACTCCCGCAGCACCGCAGCGCGCATACCATCCACACTCTCCGTGATCGAGGGGGCTTCAGGTGGACGCTATCCGACCAGATCGACGGCGGGGCGGCTTCCGCGGACCGGCCCGCGCCGCATCGGGCGGACCGAGGCGCGCCTCAGCCGTCGTCGGCACCGTCGAGCAGCGCGCGTCGCAGCGCCAGCCGGTGCTCCCGGCGGATCTCCGCCTCCCGGTAGCGACGCCGGTCCCCGTCCGTCTCCGGCAGCAGCGGTGGCACGGTACGAGGCTGGCCGTCGTCGTCGATGGCGACCATGACCAGGTGCGCGGTTGCCACGTCGGTGGGCGGCACCGCCCGGTCCCACCGGTCGGCGGTCACCTTGACGGCCACCTCCATCGAGCTGCGCCCGGCCCAGGTGATCCGGGCGTCGACGTGCACGACGTCACCGACCCGCACCGCGCGGAGGAACGCCGTCTCGTCGATCGCGGCGGTCACCGCCGGGCCGTCGGAGTGCCGGGCGGCGACCACACCGGCGACGGAGTCGATGAGGTTGAGGATCCGGCCGCCGTGCACCGTACCCATCAGGTTGGTGTGGTGCTGGTCCATGATCTGCGAAAGGGTCAGGTGCGACGCCGACGGCGCGCGGCCGGCGATCGTGGTGGTGTCGTGCACAGCGGTAGTCCGTCCCTCGGGAAACCACACCGCCGGGTCGCGGACACACGCTGACGAGGACGTGGCCGCGCACGCACGGCCCGTCACCCGCTCAGCCCACCCGCGAGGCCGACGGCAGCGCACACGGTTGTGTACGCGGCGCCGGCAGGTCTTCGGACTCGCGGGCCTGACCGGTCGTGCCGGTCCCCTACTGGCCGTCGCTTCCCGGGCCGTTGGCCCAGTGCTGATGACGGCTGTCGTTCCCACTCACCGCTGCGGGGCAGCCCCGGATTTTCACCGGGTTCCCTCTTACGACGCCCCGCCGGTCACGACGGGGCGAACCAGCGCCGCCGGCGAGCATAGCTGGCCAGGGAATCTGTCCGCCCGGGGCGTCCTGCTGCGGTGGCGTACGGCGTCATCGTCAACTTTTGTCAATCGAGGAAGAAGATCGCCACCTCTTGAAAAAAGTCTCGCGGCGGTGAGGATATCCAGATGCGTCGTCTCCCCCAGACTTGCGGGCGGGTGGTCTCGGGCCTCCTCGCGTTCCTCCTCGCCTCGGCGGTCGCCCTCCTCGCGTCCGCCCAACCCGCCGCAGCTCACGGGACTCTTGCCATGTCCACACCGGCGAGCGGCGCCACGGTGCGCGAGCCGTTGACGGAGGTGCGGCTCTACTTCACCGAGAAGGCCGCCGCCAACGCGTTCTTCACGATCACCGCCCCGGGCGGCACCCGGGTCGACAACGGCTGGTCGCAGGGGGAACCGAAGCCCCTGGAGAAGCCGGTACGGGAGTACTTCCTGGTCAACGGGCAGTTCGAGCCACGGGAGTACACGACGGGGTTCCCTGCGGTGGTGACCGTCGCCCACCTGCCCGCCAAGGGCCAGTATTCGGTGAGCTACCTGTCGCTCGCCTCGGACGGCGACGCCGTACGGGGCACCCTGACCTTCCGCTACGACGGGCGGGTGACGGCGGCGCCACAGGGGTGGACCCCGCCGTCGACCCAACCGGACCCGGCGCTGGTCGCCGCCGCCGAGCAGCACGGCACGTCCGGGCAGGCCTCCGCGGTGCCGACCACTGCGGACGATCCGTCGACCCCGCCGGCTGCGGCGGGCCCGTCGACCGGGTCGACCGAGGAGAGCGGATCCGGAGCACCGGCCTGGGCCGGCTGGGCGGTGGCGATCGTGGCGGCCGGGGCGGTGGCCGGGTTCGTCGTCTGGCGTCGCCGATCGGCATCCACCGGCCGGGGCCGCACCTCGCCGGCGACCTCCGGTCGACGCGGCGGTGGCGGCCGTTCCACGAACAAGGCCGGCGCGGGCAGGAGCGTCGGGAGCAAGGCCGCCGGGGACAGGACCGTCGGGGGCAAGGCCGGCGCGGGCAAGACCGCCGGTGGCAAGCGGCGGCCCGCCACCGTGCCGGCGGCGCGAAAGGGCAACACGGTCGTCACGGCCCGCACGGGCGTCGCGGTCGAGCCGACGCCGACCGATCAGGTGGCGGAGGCCGTCACCAGCACGGACGGCGAGCCGACGACCGGCCCCGGAGCACTGCCCGACCCGGACCGCGCCGCCGCGACGTCCGGATCCCGGCTGAGCAACACCCAGCTGGCGCTGTTCGTCGGCGGGCTGGTGATCGCTCTGCTGGCCGGGTTCGGGCTGGCCCGCATCGGGACCGGCGACGAGAACCCGGCGAACCGCGACGCCCGACAGCCCGCGGGCGGTCCGCCCGCCTCGGGGCAGGTGGGCTCCGCGACCGACGGGCACCAACACCCGGCGGGCACCGGGCCGCACACGCATCGCGGTGACGCCGCTACGGGCGAGACGCTGGCGACCGGGACGACGGTCAGCGCCGGCGGGTACACCCTGCAACCGCTGGAGCGGTCCCAACCGCCCGGGGTACGCGCCGACTACCGCTTCCGCATCGTCGGGACCGACAGGCAGCCGGCGACCCGCTTCGCTGTCGTCCACGAGAAGCCGTTGCACCTGATCGTGGTCGGCCGTGACCTGTCCGGCTACCAGCACCTGCATCCGACGATGGCGTCCGACGGCACCTGGAGCGTCCCCCTGACGCTGGCCCGGCCCGGCGGTTACCGCGTCTACGCCGACTTCTCCGTCACCGCGACCAACGGCGCGCAGCTTCCTCTCGTGCTGGGCGTGGACCACACCGTGCCCGGCGCGCACACCCCGACGGCGCTGCCGCCGGTGCAGGCCCAGGCGACGGCCGGGCCGTACACGGTGTCGATGAACGGCACCCCGACGGTGGGGGTGACGGCGCCGATGCACTTCCAGGTCAGCGCCGACCCGACCGTACCGGTGCGGTTGGAGCCGTACCTGGGCGCGTACGGGCACCTGGTCGTCGTCCGCGAGGGCGACCTCGGGTACGTGCACGTCCACCCCGAGCCGGAGCTGGTCGACGGGTCGGTCAAGTTCTGGCTGACCGCCCCGAGTTCGGGCCGGTACCGGGCGTTCTTCGACTTCCAGGTCGGCGGCAAGGTGCACACCGCGGAGTTCACGATCAACGTGCCCTGAGACCGGAACTTTCTCCCCGCTGCGGCCGACCATCCAGCCAGCAGCAATCATCGGAGGAAGAACACATGCGCACCACCAGCCCGCTCGGTTCACACCGCTCGGCCACCGTCCTCGCCGCCGCGATCCTGGCGCTGGGCGCCGCCGGTTGCGACTCGTCCGACGCTTCGTCGGCGGCGCAGCCAGGCCCGTCCGCGTCGGTCTCGGCCAACTCGGACGCCGGTGTGCTCGGCGTTCGGGACCCGTGGGTGAAGGCGGCCGACAAGGGAATGACGGCGGCCTTCGGGACCCTGGTCAACGACGGCGACAGCGATGTCACGGTGACAAGCGCCACGACCTCGGTGTCGCCGATGGAGCTGCACGAGATGGCCATGGAGGACGGCAAGATGGTCATGCGGCCGAAGCAGGGCGGCATCGTGATCAAGGCCAAGGGCACGCACGCGTTGGAGCCCGGTGGCGACCACCTGATGCTGATGAACCTCACCAAGCCCGTTCAGGCCGGCGACGAGTTGACAGTCACCCTGACCTTCGCCGACGGTCGGACCCAGCAGTTCCGCGCGGTGGCCAAGCCGTTCACCGGCGCGCAGGAGAGCTACGCCCCCGGCCACGGGGAGCCCATGCCCGGCACGAGCGCGACGCCGGGGATGAGCATGAGTCCGGCATCGTGACCGGGACGTCGCCCGTCCGGCCGGTGAGCAGGCGTGGCCTGCTCACCGGCGGGGCTCTCGCCGCCGGCGGCGCCGTGGCCGGCGGGACCGCGATCGCCGTGACCCGCGCCGGGAAGGCCGAGCCATCGTCGGTGACCGCCGTCGACACGACGCTGGCGGCGAGCGTGGGCGGCCTGGTCGAGCCGTTCCACGGTGCCCGGCAGGCCGGGGTCGCCACCGAACCGCAGGCGCACGCGGCGTTCGTCGCGTTGACCCTGCGGGCCGGCACCGACCGGGCCGCGCTGGGTCGGATGCTGCGGCTGCTCACCGACGACGCGGCCCGGCTCACCCAGGGTCAACCCGCGCTTGCCGACACCGAGGCCGAACTCGGGCTGCTGCCGGCACGGCTGACCGTGACCTTCGGCTTCGGGCCCGGCCTGTACCGGGCCGCAGGTGTCGACGATCGGCGGCCGGCCTCGGTCGGCGACCTGCCCTCGTTCCGCGTCGACCGGCTCCAACCGGCCTGGTCCGGCGGTGACCTGCTGGTGCAGATCTGCGCGGACGACGCGGTCACCGTCGCCCACGCCCAACGGGTCCTGATCAAGGACAGTCGGCCCTTCGCCACCGTCCGGTGGGTCCAGCGGGGTTTCCGGCGCAGCCCGGGCGTCGAGCCGGGCGGCCACACGCAGCGCAACCTGTTCGGCCAACTCGACGGCACGGCAAACCCCCGGCCCGGCATCCCGTTGGACACCGCCCTCTGGGTGCCGGACGGCCCGGCGTGGCTGCGCGACAGCACCACGGTGGTGGTGCGGCGCATCAGCATGAACATGGAGACCTGGGACCTGCTCGGCCGCGCCGACCGCGAACTCGCCATCGGGCGGCGGCTCGACACCGGCGCACCCCTCACCGGCACCGCCGAACACGACGAGCCCGACTTCGCCGCCACCGGCCCCGACGGGCTCACCGTCATCCCCGACTTCTCCCACCTCACCCGTGCCCGGGTCACCGACGACCGGCTGAAGATCCTGCGCCGGCCCTACAACTACGACGGTGTGCCGACAGCCGAGGGTCACGCCGACAGCGGGTTGATCTTCACCTCGTACCAGGCCGACGTCGCCCGGCAGTTCCTGCCCATCCAACGCCGGCTGGCCGAGCGGGACCTGCTCAACGAATGGACCACGCCGATCGGGTCCGCCGTGTTCGCCATCCCACCGGGATGCCCGCCGGGTGGCTGGATCGGCGAGCAGGTGCTCGGATGACCACCGGAGAGGCCGCCGTGCCCGGGCCGCCGCCCCGCCCCACCGCCGTCCGGCTCGGCGCGGCGGTGCTCGCCGTCCTCGTGGCGCTGCTCGTCCCGGCCGCCCCGGCCTGGGCGCACAACTCGCTCAGGTCGTCGACGCCGGCTCGGGACGCGACCCTGTCGAGCGCGCCGACCGAGATCGCCCTGGAATTCATGCAGCGGCTCGACCCCACGTTCACCACTATCGTGCTCACCGACGCCGCCAGGCGGAAGCTCGCCACCGGCGAGCCGGTGGTCGCCGGGGCCACGAGCACGGTCGAGGTGACCGACACACTGCCCAACGGCAGGTACACGGTCGCCTACCGGGTCGTCTCCGCCGACGGGCACCCGGTTCAGGGGTCGTACCCGTTCACCGTGGCCGACCCGGCGTCCAGCGCCGCGCCGGTCGCCGACGCCGGTACGTCGGCGGCCACCCCGTCCGCCGCCGCAGTGGTGGAGACCGCCGGCGGCCCGGGTGCCGGCGTACTCGTCGCGGGTGCCGCGCTGGCCGGCCTCGTCGTGGTGGCGGCCGGGCTGCGGTGGCGGCGGGCCGCCCGTCGCTGACCCGACCCGCTCTCGCGCGGTCGCGTCACCTCATCACGTCACCAGCGGATTCGACCGTCCCCAGTTCCTGGGAACCGGCGGCGTCGGTGACCCGACTACCAGACAAGGGCCGACGCGACACACCACCGGGCGACCAGACCAGTACGGGAGATGCCTTCGGGTGCTTCCCGACTCTTCCGATCGGATCACCATGTCTCTCACCGAGTTGTCCGGCACGTCGACGCCGGAGCCGTCCACACCCGAGAAACCCGCCCGGCCGCCCCGACGCCCGTCACCGTTCGGCGCGCTGCTGCTGCGGCTGCACTTCTACGCCGGCATTCTCGTCGCCCCGTTCCTGGTGGTCGCCGCGCTGACCGGGCTCGCCTACACCACGACCCCGCAACTCGACTCGCTCCTCTACGGGGACAAGTTGACAGTCGCCCAGGTGGGTGAGCGTCAGCTCCCGTTGGCCGAGCAGGTCGGGGCCGCACGCAACGCGCACCCCGCCGGCACCATCGCCGCCGTGCAGCCCGGCGACGGCGACCGGAGCACCCGGGTGGTGTTCTCCCTGCCGGAACTCGGCGAGAAGCAGCACACCGTCTACATCAACCCGTACACCGCCGGGTCGCAGGGGCAGCTCACCACCTGGTTCGGTTCCACGCCGGCCGCGACGTGGCTTGACGACCTGCACCGCCACCTGCACCTGGGCACGGTGGGCGAGCACTATTCGGAGCTGGCCGCGAGCTGGCTGTGGGTGATGGCGCTCGGCGGGGTCGTCCTCTGGTGGCGTCGGCGCAGCGCCGCCCGAGCCACCGCCCGGCACCTGCTCGTGCCGGACCTGTCCACGGGTAGGGGCGTTCGCCGTACCCGGGGTTGGCACGCCACCACAGGTGTCTGGCTCACCGTCGGCCTGCTCTTCCTGTCGGCCACCGGCCTGACCTGGTCCCGCTACGCGGGCGCGAACTTCACCTCCGGTCTCGACGCGCTCAACGCCCGCACGCCGGAGATCTCCACGAGCCTCGCCGCCGTGCCCGTCGAGCCTGCCGGTGGTCACCACCACGGTGACGCCGGGGAGGGCGGGACAGTCGAGTCGGCGGCCTTCGACCGGGTGCTGACAGTCGCCCGCGACGCGGGACTCTCCGGGCCGGTCGAGATCGTCCCCGCAGCGGAGCCGGGCTTCGCCTGGACCGTCACGCAGACCGACAACACCTGGCCGGTCGCCAAGGACCGCATCGCCGTCGACCCGGCCGCCAGCACTGTCACCGCCCGCAGCGACTTCGCCGACTGGCCCCTGCTGGCCCAGCTCAGCGGCCTCGGCATCCAGGCCCACATGGGCCTGCTCTTCGGCCTGGTCAACCAGATCCTGCTCGCCGCGCTCGCCCTCGGGCTGCTCTGCGTCATCGTCTGGGGCTACCGCATGTGGTGGCAACGCCGACCCACCCGCACCGACCGACGCGCCCTCGCCGGCACCCCGCCGGCCCGTGGCGGCGTACGCGGCCTGCCGCTCTGGGCACTGCTGATCGGCGTACCGGTGACCGTGGCGATCGGCTGGGCGCTCCCCCTGTTCGGGCTCACCCTGCTCGCCTTCCTCGTCGTCGACGTCGTCGCCGGCGCGGTGTCCCGACGCCGACGACCTGCCCAGGCGCCCACCTCGCCGGCACCCGTCGGGAGGTGATCCGCCGCCCCGTGCGGACGGGGCACCGGATCAGATCACCACCTGTTTGGTGGTCGGCAACTCGTCGACCATCGACTTCTGCACGTTTATCGTGTCCGCGATGACCTCGTGGGGCGTGTTGGCCATCCACTGCATCACCGAGATGTCCTCGAAGCGGGGATGCCGGAACATCTCCAGGAACACCAACGGCTCGTCACCGGTGTTCTCGATGTAGTGGCCGTACGCGAACGGCACGTAGCCCACGTCGCCGGCCTGGAAGTCGAACGTCCGGGCGGCGGCCTGCGCCGCGAAGACGCCCATCCGACCGGTCCCGGAGATGTAGTACTGCCACTCGTCGGTGGTCGGATGCCAGTGCAGCTCGCGCAACCCACCGGGCTCGACCTCGACGAGCGCGGCAGCGGTGGTCACGGACGCCGCGAAGTTCGTCGAGTCGGTGACCCGGACCGTTCCGCCGCGGAAACGCTGCGGCGTCTGTGCGGTCATCCGGTGCTTGAAACTGCGCGGGATGTCGCCGGTGGGGCTGATCACCCGGTCCTGTTGCAGGGGCGGTGGGACGTCGCCCTGGAAGATGTACTTCTCCCGCTCGGGCAGGTTCTCCATCTGCGCCATCGTCCAACCGAAGTTCTTGGCGAGGACGTGCCGGGGCGTGTGGGCGAAGAAGTCGCTGAGCAGGAACGTGTTGTTCTCCGAGAAGGCGCCGTCGTCGAAGACCAGGAGGAACTGGGCGCCGTCGGCGAGCGCCTGGATGTTGTGCGGCACGCCCTGCGGAAAGAACCACAGATCACCGGCCTTGACGTCCTCGATGAAGTTGCGTCCCTCGTGGTCGACGGCGGTGATCCGGCAACTGCCGCTGAGCATGTACGCCCACTCCGACTGCTGATGCCAGTGGATCTCCCGGTACGCGCCCGGCTCCAGTCCGAACTGGACACCTGACAACTGCGTGGCGATGGGCAGGTCGCGACTGGTGACCTCGCGGGTCCAGCCGCCCTTCTCCACCCGGGTGTGCGCCTGGGAGAACGAGAACTTGAGGTTGGGCACCAACCGGCTGTCGGTGGTGGGCGGCACCAGCAGATCGGGGTTCTGCCGCTCGACCTCGACGTTACGGCCCGCGAAGGGCGGGGCCCCCTGGTCGCCGCGGCGCGGCTCCGGATCGCTGTTCGCCATGATCGCTGTCTCCTTACTCCGGTTGGCCCGGACTGGGCGCGGGAAGGGATCCACCTCGCGGGCGTAACCGGTACGGCAGCCCCAGGAAGGCGCGCACCGCCGGCCAGCCGTACGTCACAGCGATCGCGGCGGGAACCGCTGCCGCGGTCGCCACCAGCACCAGGCGGGTCCACGGCGGAGCGTGTCCACCCGCCCCGGTGCTGGCGAAGAGGACGAGAGCCAGCATGACGACCCGGAGTCGGTACCGGCCGGGAAGCTGGGTCGATGGGGTCATACCCTCGATGATCGGGGTCCAGCCACCGCCGTCACATCCCGTGATCGCGCCATTACCGCAGGTCAGATAGGGGACGGCGTGGACCATCAAGCGCAATCGGGTCGGTTCGTCGATCTGGTCGCCCGCTCCGGACGCCGTGGCTAGGCTCGGTCGCAGGACGGCATTTCGACGCGCCGGGTAACCACCGGGGAGAACGCCATTGTCCAAATCATCCCTCGACGCCGGCACGTTCCCGGCTGACGACTCCGCCGACGCCGAGCAACGACGGCATGCCGTGTTCGCCGCGGCGGACACGCTCCGGCTCGCCGGGCACGGGACGGAGTCGCTGCGCATCCTGGCGGCGGAGCTCGCCGGGCACCGGCACGGCGACCGTCACCGGGTCCAGGTGCTCGGGCACCTGGCACAGATCGCGGCACGGGAGCAGCCGTCGGTCGCCCTCGCCGGCCTCCGGGAGGCGCTCGACCAGGGCCTGGACGACCGGAGCCGGAGCACTCTGCTCGCCCTGGTCGCCGCGACCGCCGCGCGCACCGGCCACCCCGACGCCGATGCCCTGCTCCGGGACGCGGGCACCGCGCACGCCGCGGCGGGTGACCATTCCTCCGCTCGCCACCTGGCTCTCGGTCGGGCGGCGCGCTCGCTGTCGCACGGCGATCTACCGGGTGCCGACGCGGTGCTGGCGGCCCTGGACCCGGACGCCTCGGTGGCACGACCTGACGCCACGGCCATCCGCGCCGAACGGGTCCTGGTGCACCTCGGCCTGGGCCGCCACCAGGACGCGCGGAGCGCGACGGCGGCGGACGAGACGACAGCGCCCGGCACCCCGGTGAGCGGCCGACTGACCGCGCTGGACTGCCTGCGGATGGTTGCGGTGGGAGAGCTGCCCGAAGCGGGCGCGCTGGCTGTCACGACGCTCGGGGCGGGCTCGACGGACCTCAGCCCGGAGGCGCGTGCCCTGCTGATCGCGGTGATCGCCGAGGTTCGCTACCGCCGTGGCGAACACGACGCGGCCCGCGCCGTCCTGCGGGCGTGCCTGCGGGAGAGACGATGGCCCGACAGTACGACGTGGACGCCGGCGTTCTGTGTCGCGGTCCGCGACCCCGCGTTCCGCGAGCCGGCGCGTCTGCTCGACAGAGTGGTCTCCGACTTGCACCGGTCGGTTCGGTCGCTGTTGCCCGTGCCGCAGTTCGGCCCGCGACTGGTGCGCGCGGCCATGGTCGTTGGCGACACCCAGGCGGCCCGGCGGGTCACCGAACTGGTCGAGTTGGTCGCCACCCGCACCCCGGTCCCGCTGTGGCACGCGCTTGCCGCGCAGACCAGGGGTCTGTTCGATCGCGACCCGGACGCGCTGCGGTCGGCTGTCGACGGGCTGCGGACGACCGCCGCCCGGCCGGCACTCGCCGACGCGTTGCTCGACCTCGCGAACAGCCCCCGACTGCGCGCGACCGAGGCGTGGGACGCCGCGCACGAGGCGGCTGCCCTCTACGCCCGCATCGGCGCGCCGGGCGACCAGGCGACCGCCGACCGGCGTTGCGCCGAGCTCGCGGCCACCCCGCGCCGTCGGTCGTCGATCGACGAGCCGCCGCGCACGGGCATCGAGGCGCTCACGCCCGCCGAGGAGCGGGTGGCCGAGATGCTCGCCACCGGCGCCACCAAGAAGGAGGCGGCCGGGCACCTCTTCGTCTCCTTCCACACGGTGGACACCCAGCTCCGGTCCATCTACCACAAGCTGGGTATCCACAACCGGATGCAGCTGGTGCGAGCCTGGGACCGGTACAAGTCGATAATCAGCTGATGACCGAACAATCCGACCTGACCCCGTTCGCCGAGGGCGTGGAGTGCGAATTCATGTACTCCTACGTGTCGCAGGTGCCCGAGCCCGCGTACACCGATCTCGGTATCGCGACCACGCGCATCGGCGGCGGTGTCGCCCTCGCCATGCGCAACGACCCCTCCAGTGGTTACTGGAGCAAGGCGCTCGGCTTCGGCATCACCGAGCCGTTCACCGCACGGACCCTGGATCGCGTCCTCGACTTCTACCGGGAGCAGGGCGTCGCTCAGGCCGTCCTCCAGCTTCTTCCGTCGGTGCTGCCCGCAGGCTTCGACGAGATCGCCGCGGCTCGCGGGCTCGAAGCGGGGAGCACCTGGGTCAAGCTCGCCGCCCGGCCCGGTGACGTCGCTGCGGCCCCGACCCGCCTGCGCGTCGGCCCGGTGCCGGCGGCCGAGGCGGAGCGCTGGGCGAACGTGCTGCTGTCCGGCTTCGGCATGCCGGCCGGTGGGCTCACCGACATGCTGACGGCGACCGTGGGCGAACCGGCCTGGAGACCGTACGCGGCGTGGGACGGCGCGGAGCTCGTGGCGGGCGGCAACCTGTTCCTGCACGACGAGACCGCCTCACTCAACGCCGCCGCGACGGCACCTGGTCACCGCGGCCTCGGTGCGCAGTCGGCGTTGATCGCCGCCCGCGCCCGAGCCGCGACCGAGGCCGGATGCCGGTGGCTGTTCGCCGAGACCGGAAAGCCCGCACCCGGCACGCAGAACCCGTCGCTGACCAACCTGCGCCGGGCCGGGCTGGTGCCGCTCTACGAGCGCCGCAACTGGCTCTGGCGGCCAGCTCCCTGACCCCGCCGTCACTTCTCGCTGTCGAGCAGGTCCATCATCGGTGCCGCGTACCGCTGGCCGGAGGCGGCGCCGGCCGGCACGGCACGCTCGATCTCGTCCAGTGCCTCCCGGTCCAGCACCAGGTCGGCCGCCACCAGCGACTCGGTCAGCCGGTCCCGCCGCCGCGCGCCGACAAGCGGCACGATCTGCTCGCCCTGCGCCGCCACCCAGGCGATCGCCACCTGGCTCGTGGTCGCTCCCAGCCGCTGCGCGACCCGGCCCAGCGCGTCCACGAGGCGTAGGTTCGCGGTCAGGTGCTCGCCCTGGAAACGCGGGCTGTTCGCCCGGAAGTCGGTGCCGGTCAGCTCGCGGTCGGCCGACCAGTGCCCGCTCAGCAGACCTCGGGACAGCACCCCGTAGGCGGTCAGGCCGATGCCCAGCTCGCGCAGCGCCGGGAGGATCGCGGCCTCGGGGCCACGGGACAGCAGCGAGTACTCGATCTGGACGTCACTGATCGGCGCGACGGCCGCCGCCCGGCGGATGGTGTCCGCGCCCACCTCGGAGAGCCCGATGTGCCGGATGTAGCCGGCCTGCCGCATCTCCAGCAGCGCGCCAACTGTCTCCTCGATCGGCACCTGCGGGTTCAGCCGGGAGGGCCGGTAGATGTCGATGTGGTCGGTGCCCAACCGGCGCAGCGAGTACGCCAACCGGTCCTTCACCGCCGCCGCCGACACGTCGTACGGTGCCGCCTGGAACGCGCCGTCGGGTGTCCGGCGCGCACCGAACTTCACGCTGAGCACCACCTCGTCCCGACGGCGTTCGCGCAGCACCCGACCGATGAGCATCTCGTTGTGGCCCGAGCCGTAGAAGTCACCGGTGTCGACCAGGTTGACGCCGGCGTCGATGGCCGCGTGCAGCGTCGCCACGCTCTCCGCCTCGTCGGACGGTCCGTACAGGTCCGACATGCCCATCGCGCCCAGCCCGATGATCGACACCTCCGGCCCGGAGGCACCCAGCCGTCGCCGTGGTAGAGCCGTCATGTTCCTCGTCTCCTTCGGTCGCCGTCGCGGCGCGTCCCGAGGGGCGGGCACCGCTGTGTACGCTGTGTCCATATAACCATTTTGTAGACACGCCGTCCATATAACCGGGAGGACCAGTGGCCCAGCTCACGCCGGACGCCCCCACGCCACCGCGCCGGGGTCGCGGCCGTCGCCCCGCCGACCAGGTACGCGCGGAGATCCTCACGGCGGCCGGCGCTCTCCTGCTGGCCGAGGGCATGGCCGGCTTCACCATCGAGAAGGTCGCGGCCCAGGCCGGGGCCAGCCGGATGACGATCTACAAGTGGTGGCCGTCCAGGGGGGCGCTCGCCCTGGACGGCTACTTCACAGTCGTCGCGCCCACGTTGGCCTTCCCCGACACCGCGGACATCGTCGCCGACCTGACCAACCAGCTCGTCGCCTTCGTCCACCTCGTGCGGGACACCTCCGCCGGGCGGGTCATCAGCCAACTCATCGGCCAGGCGCAGACCGACCCGGAACTGGCCGCCGCCTACCGGGAGCGCTACTCCGGCCCCCGCCGCGCGCTGGCCGTCCAGACCCTCACCAGAGCCATGGCCCGGGGGCAGCTACGCGCCGACATCGACGCGGAATCCGTCGTCGACCAGCTCTGGGGCGCCTGCTACCACCGGCTCCTGGTCCCCGACCTGCCGCTGACCGAGGACTTCGCCCGCACCCTCGTCGACAACCTCGTACGCGGGCTGCGCTGACGGGCCGGCGGTCACCGCACCGGGCCGCGCCAGGGATCGGCCGGGCCCTGCGGACGGTCGCCGCGCAGGGTGATGCGATGGACGACCCGCCGCGCGCCGCCGTAGTCACGGTTGGCGTAGTGGGCGGTGCTGCGGTTGTCCCACATCGCCACGTCACCGGGGCGCCACCGGTGTCGCACCAGGTGCTCCGGCTTGGTGAGGTGTGCGTAGAGCAGGTCCAGGATCGCCCGGCTCTCGGCCTCCGACACTCCGACGATGTGTGAGGTGAAGCCGGGGTTGACGAAGATGCCCCGGCGCCCGGTCTCCGGATGTACGCGCACCACCGGGTGCTCCACCGGGTCCAGCCGGGTGACCACCTCGCCGTCCCACACGCTCCCCCGACCACCACGGCGTTGGGCGAGGTAGTAGCCGAACTCGCGGTTGCCGTCGTGCACGGCCACCAACGTGTCGACAAGCCGACGCACCGGCTCGGCCAGCGAGTCGTACGCGAGTTGACTGTCCGCCCAGGTCGTGTCGCCACCGCTGGGCGGCAGCGTCACCGCGCGCAGGATCGAACCGAGGGGTGGACGGGCAACGAACGTGACGTCGGTGTGCCACACGTCCGCGAAGCCGTTGTCGGCACTGTCCAGGGCGTACACCTCGGGGTGGCTCTCGTCCACCCCGCCGACCACGGGGTGGGAGGCGGTCAGCTCGCCGAGCCGGCGGCCGAGGCGTACCTGGCCGTCGTCGTCGAGGCGCTGGTCGGCGAAGAACAGCACCTTGCGGTCCACGAGCGCGGCCCGCACCGCCGCGAGTTCGTCATCCGTCGCGTCGTGCAGGTCGAGGCCACGCACCTCGGCACCGAAGTGCGGCCCGAGTGGTTCCACTGTCAGGTTCACGAGCGTGTCGGTCACGGGGGTGCCCTTTCGATCAGGCGGCTGCGGCACGTACGGCGTGGCCAATCGTGGCGCGCAGGGCCGCGTACTCGGGTGAGCCGCGCAACTCGTCGGGTTCGACGCCGCTGCGCGGAAGGTCGACGTCCAGGTCGAGGGCCACCCGGCCGGGCCGGCGGGTCAGGACGATCACCCGACTGCCCAGGAAGACGGCCTCGTCCACGCTGTGCGTGACGAACACACACGTACGGCCGGTCTCGGCGCTGACCCGGCGCAGGTCTTCCTGCAACCGCTCCCGGGTGAGCGCGTCCAGGGCCGCGAACGGCTCGTCGAGCAGCAGCAACGGGTTGTCCACGGCCAGCGCCCGCGCGATGGCGACCCGCTGCTGCTGGCCGCCGGAGAGCTGCCAGGTACGGCGGTGCGCCACGTGCGGCAGGCCGACCCGGTCCAGCAGCGCGGCCACCCGGGGCGACCGCTCGGGCCGTGGCACACCTGCGTAGCGCAGCGCGAGACCGACGTTGCCACCGACCGTCTTCCACGGCAGCAGCCGCGGTTGCTGGAAGACCAGACCGGCGTTCCGCCCCGGCACCGGCGGCAGACCGGCGGCGGTCACCGTCCCGGTCGTCGGCCGTTCGAAGCCGGCGACCAGCCGCAGAAGCGTCGTCTTGCCGCACCCGGAGGCGCCCACGAGGACCAGGAAGGTGCCCGGCGGCACGCGGAGGTCGACCGGGCCGAGGGCGGTGACCGCAGCCGCCCCGGTCCCGTACGTGTGGGTGACGTCGCGGACCTCGACCGCGGCGTCAGGGTTGGAGGACACTCGGCAGGCCCTTGGTGTAGATGGCCGCCTCGAACACCGACCGGTCCGGTATCGCGTCGATCTTCTTCTGCGTCTTGAGGAAGACCGCCGCGTTGTACAGGTTGTCGGCGAGCGCACCGACCTTCTCGGGCGAGCCCAGCCACTCCGGGCTGGACAGGTCGGCGGGCTTGAGGAACACGCCCTGACTCAACTGGTGCTGGGCCGCGGCGGCGTCCAGGTTCAGTTCCCGACCAACGGCTGTCGCCGCGGCGGTCGGGTCGTTCGCGATCAGGTCGAGGGCCTTCGCCTCCGCCTTGCGCCACGCGTCGACGGCCTCGGGGTGCGCGTCGGCGAACGCGGTCGAGACCACCCCGAGGTCCAATGTGGGCTTGCCGGCGGCGGCCAGTTCGCGGCTCGTGACGAGCACTTTGCCGGTCTTCTTGAGGTCGTCGAGCGAGGGCAGCCAGGAGTACGCGGCGTCGAGGTCACCGCGGGTCCAGGCGGCGAGGATGTCCTGCGGCTCCAGGTCGACAAGGGTCACCTCGCTCTCCTTGACCCCGGCGCGCTCCAGGGCGGCGAGCAGGCTGAAGTGCGCGGTCGAGGCGAACGGGGTGCCGATCTTCTTGCCCCGCAGGTCGGTGATGGTGGCGACGCCGGCGCCCTCGCGGGCCACCAGCGCCTCGTTGTCACCGGCGACGTCGAGGACGAAGGCCACCCGGTAGGGCAGATTCAGTGGCGCGGACAGCCCCCGCGCGACCGGGCTGGAGCCGATCGCGGCGATGTCCACGCTGCCGGCCGCGAAAGCGGTGTTGATGCTCGCGCCGGAGTCGAACTTGGTCCAGGTGATCGCGTAGTCCGGCAGCGCCTCTTCCAGCAGTCGTTGGTTCTTCACGATCAGGTCGCCGCTCGGGAACGCCTGGTAGGCGAGCCGGATGCTCTTGCGCTGTGGGTCGCCGCCGCCGCTGGCGGCGCCGTTGCCGCACCCGGTGAGGGCGACGGCGGCCAGGAGCAGGGTGGCCGCGAGGAGGGTTCCGACACGTGGTCTGCGCACGGGACGTCCGTTCTGCGAGGGGGAAGAGCGCGGGTCAGCTTCGACCGCGCCAGGGAACGAGCCGGTCCTCCGCTGTGCGCAGCAGTGCGTCGATGAGGAGGCCGGACAGGCCGATGGCGAACAGGCCGAGCACCACCACGTCGGTCTGCGAGTACCGTTGCGCGTCGCGGACCATCCCGCCGATGCCCGGTACGCCGTTGATGGTCTCGGCGGCGACCACTGACGAGTAGGCGATGCCCACGGCGAGCCGGATGCCGGTGAAGATCTCCGGAAGCGCGTGGGGCAGCACCACGTCGCGGGTGACCGCCCAGCGACCGCCGCCCAGTGCACGGGCGGCCTCGACGAGGGTGGCGGGCGCGGCCCGGACGGCGGAGGCGGTGGCGACCGCGACCGGAGGCAGCGCGGCGATGGACAGCAGCCACAACTTCGGGGTCTCGTCGATGCCGAACCAGATGATGAACAGGCTGAAGTACGCGAGTGGCGGCAACGCGCGGACGAAGGTGACGACCGGTTCGGTCGCGACCCGCACCCAGGGGACGGTGCCCATCACCAGGCCGAGCACCAGCCCGGCCGCCACGCCCACCACCGAGCCGATGAGGATGCGACGCAGACTCACGCCGAGGTGCTCGATCAGCAGGTGACCGCTGTAACCGCGAACACCGTCGTGAGTGGTCGAGGTCTGCACCAGGCGGTCCCACACGGCGTCCGGCGAGGGGATGAACGTGGGGTTGTCGGTGAGCGTCGCGAGGATCTGCCAGATCGCCAGCAGGACCACCAGGGACACGGCGCGGAGCGCGACGCGTCGCCGCCAACCGGCCCGCCCCGCCGCGCGCGGGGGACGTACCGGCGGTGGGGCGCCGACATCGGAGCCCACGGCCGGCGCTGGGGTCACAACAGTCATGGCTTCTCCCGATCCGTATGACCCACTATTCCTACAGTTTTAGTGGGGTATACACAAGGGGCGGCCCACTGCGTGGAATCCACACCGGACCGACCGCACCTCGGGGTCGGGAGACACCATCGGCCGAGCACGACGATGCCGGTGAGTGCCGACTCACCGGCATCGGGCTGGCGGGCTCACTCGGGCGGTTTGGCGCCCGACTGCTCACTGACCAGGTATGCCGCGTACCAGTCGGGCCAGTTGTCGTCTCTCTCGCCCGTGCGCTTCTCGTGCTCGCCGTGGGCGGCGGCCGCGCGCCGCAGCGCGCTCGCCAGGTCGCTCGCGGATCCGAACGAGGTCAGGCCGCCCTCGATGCGCCCGGGAAGCCTGGTGGTGATCTCCTGCATCAGCCAGGTGTTGCCGTCCGGGTCGCGCAGCGTGGCACGCGAGACGTAGCTGCGCCGGTCGGGGTCCGGCCCGTCGACCGGGCCGTCCGGGGTGATGTGGAAGACGTCGCCGACCTCGACACCGGCGGCGACCAGGGCGTCGCGGGCCGCCTCGATGTCGGAGACGACCAGGTACGCCACGGCCGAGCCGGGCGCCGCCGACGTGAGCCCCGCACCGAACTGCACGGAGCAGTCGGAGCCGTGCGGCGTGAGTTGGACGATGCCGGGCGGCGTCTGGTCGAGCCGCCACCCGAGGCGTTCGTAGAACGCCTTCGCGCGGTCGACATCCGCCACCGGGATGACGATCACCTCGAGTGCGACGTCGACGTTCTCGATGCTCATGTCGCCCTGGGCGCTCTTCGGGCTCATCGCGTTCCCCTCCCGGTCGCTGCTGTTGGTTGGGTGGTCCTCGTGGCCCGGCGCACCCCGAACAGGGCGACGAGGGCGAGGAGGATGACGGCCACGGAGTACTCGTCGGCGGTCTGCGGCAGGCCGCCCGCGTAGACCACCAGAAAACCGGCGATCACCGTCGGGAGGCCGAACCCGACGTAGCAGACGATGTAGAGCAGCGACAGCACGCTGGAGCGCTCGTGTGCCTCCACCAGCGGTGTGATCGTCTTGAGGCTGCCCTGGAAGCCGCCACCGAAGCCGATTCCGCCGAGCGCGAGACCGACGAAGAATCCCGGGACGGACTCCGCCATGACCGACACCAACGTGACGATCATGCCCAGCACGAGGGCGACGATCCCGGTCACGATCACCGTCCGGGCGGCAGCGTTGCGCAGCAGCACGACAGCGACCGACCCGAAGACGGCGAAGACGAAGAGGACCAGCCCGCCGACCACGATCGACGTGTTCATGAGGCTGCGCACCAGCGCCGGTCCGAGCGCCCCGAAGAAGCCGGCCAGCGCCCAGACCGCGAACAGCACCGGAACGACGACAAGCAACGGTTCGCGAACGGCGCGCGGCAGGGTGATCTCCGGTCGCAGACTTCTGCGCGCCCCCGCCATCGGCGTGACCGTCTCCGGCATCAGCGCGACCCCGACGAGTTGGATCAGGAGGATCACCAGGAGGACGACGTACACCAGCCGGGTCGGCGCGGGCAGGAAGTCGATGAGCAGCGCCGAGAGCAGGGCGCCGCTCCCGGTGCCGAGGCCGGGGGCGATCGAGTTCGCGAGCGTGCCGCGGGCCCGGTCGATGTCGAGCATCCCGGCGCCGACGGCGCCGGTGGCGGCCCCGGCGGCGAGCCCCTGGAGCAGCCGGGCGACAAGCAGCGTGGGTACGCCGTTGGCGAAGACGAAGACGACGAGCGAGAGCATCTGCACCGCGATCGCCACCGCCAGGACCGGTCGGCGACCCACATGGTCGGACAACTTGCCGAACGTGAGCAGCGACACCAGCACCGCGAGCGCGTAGACGGCGAACACCACGGTGGTCGTGACCGGTGAGAAGTGCCAGCGTTCCTGGTAGATGCCGTAGAGCGGGGTCGGCGCGGCCGACGCGGCCAGGAACGACACGAGAATCGACGCCAGCAGCACCAGGGAGACGCCCGGCGAGAGTCGGGTCCTCCCGGCGATCGGCATGTCGGTGCTCCTCGGCTGCGGTGCGGACGGTGGAACCCGGAGATCCTGCTGGTGAGCGACCGCCGGGTACCCGCTTTGCGCCGTCACATGCGTACGCTCGGGCAGCCGGTCACCTCCGTACCGCAGACGCCCGGAACAGACACGCGACGGTCTGCTCCAGGCGGGCGGTGCGACCTCGCCGAAGGGCACCGCCGCACGGGTGGCCGACCATCGGCGCTCTACAACTCGGGGTGGCCGAAGAGCCCCGGCAGTCCCCCGCTGTGCAGGAAGACGACCTTGTCGCCGTGCGGGAAGCTGCCGGCCAGCAGTCCGGCCATCGCCCGGCCGGTGTACGTCGGGTCCAGGAAGACGCCCTCCTCGCGCGCGGTTGTCTCCAGCGCTGCCCGAGCGCCGTCGGTCAGCGTGCGGTACCCGGCGCCCACCTGGGAGCCGTCGATCCGCAGCGCGTCCGGCTCGACCTCGCCGTCGAGCAGGCCGGCGACTGTCGCACGGGGGTCCGGCAGGGCGCCGACGTCCACGCCGACCACCCGTGCGGCGCCCAACTCCCGCACCAGCCCGGCCATCGTGCCGCCGGAGCCGAGCGCCACCACGACGTCGGTCCCGTCGATGTCCGGCACCTGGGCCCGCAACTCCCGGCCGCCGTTCACGTAGCCCTGGACCGACGCGGGCGAGGTGCCACCGAACGGGATCACCCACGCCGACCGCCGCTCCGCCTCGGCCGCCACCACCTCGGCGAGCGGGCTGTCCCCACCCCAGATGACCTCCGCACCGGCAAGCCCGTCGAGGATCAGGTTGCCACGCCGCTTCGCCGCGGGCGGGCCGCCGAGCACCAGCACGCAGGTGAGGCCGAGCCGCGCGGCGGCAGCAGCGGCGAGCCGCGCATGGTTGCTCTGCGGTGCACCCGAGGTGATCACCGTGGTGGCGCCGGCAGCGATCGCCTGGGCAGCTGTGTACTCCAGCTTGCGGATCTTGTTGCCGCCTCCGCCGAGGCCGCTGAGGTCGTCACGCTTGAACCAGAGCTCGGCCAGTCCCAGCCGGGCGGCGAGTCGGGGCGCGGCCTCCAACGGTGTCGGCCACGTGCCGAGAGAAACGGGAGTGATCATCCGTGCAGCTAATCACCCCGCCGCTGCGCACGCAGCCGGTCGGCCCCGCCGCCGGTGACCCGACGCACGGTGTCGGGTCCACCCACCCCGGAGAGGACGGCGGTCGCGGCAGTGCGCGACCACCGCCCCCGACGAGGTTCAGGACCCGGCGACCGCCGCGTCGTCGGTGTGGGCTGCGGGTGGGATCGGGAAGTTCCGGTTGAAGACGTTGTCCGGATCGTAGGTGGCCTTGATGGCGCGCAGCCGGGTGAGGGCGGGCTCGGGCCAGGCATCCGACAGGCGAGCCGGATCGGTGTCTGTCTCGAAGCTGAGATACAGGCCGTCGAGATGCGGATACAGCTCGGTCCACAGCTTGTCGAGGTGGGTTCTGCGGTCCGGCACGGTGGCGGCGAGCACGGAGAAGTTCTGCGTCCGGTGCGGGTAGGCGGTCGCGTCGGCGGCGACGTCGTTCACCGCCGCGCCGACGGATCGGAACTGCATGATCATCACGTCGCCGGAACCCATCATGGTCGCCACGAGATCCGCCGCCTGCGGCGTGATGTGGTGCAACAGCCCGCTGCGGGTGTCGTTCAGTCCCTCCCCCCGATGCCGGTTGCCGGGCGGCGCGACGATCGCGGAGTAGGGCACGAGCTGCGCCTGCTGGTCGAGAATCGGTCCGATCTCCAGGAACGGGCTGAGGGCCGACTGTGCCGCCTCGATGTCGTCCCCGGCGTGGACGAGGGTGACCTGGGCGGTCGGCGGGTTACCCCGACGACCGGGAAAGAGGGACAGGAAGCTGGTCAAATCCCGTGGCGCCTCCTCGACGAGTTGGCCCCAGCGGCGCAGCAGTTGGGCGGTGTCGGTCGCGTCCGCGACGAGCTGGGCGTAGACGACGTTGTCGACCTCGTACGCCTCCATCTCGATCGCGGTGACGACGCCGAAGTTGCCGCCAGCGCCACGAACGGCCCAGAACAGGTCGGAATGATGCTCGTCGTCGACACGGAGCAGGCGGCCATCCGCGGTCACGATCTCGACGGCGACGACGTGGTCGATGGTCAGCCCGTGCTTGCGCGCCAGGTACCCGATGCCAGCGGTGGTGGCGAGGCCACCGACGCCCACGTCACCGTAGTCGCCCGAACTCATGGCGAGGCCGTACGGGGCGAGCGCCTGGGCCACCTGCCCCCAACGGGCGCCCGCCTCCAGCCGGATCCGGCGGGTTGCCCGGTCGAGCACCTCGACCTTGTTCATCAACGACATGTCGATGACGACTCCCCCGTCGTTCGTCGACCGGCCGCTGATGCCGTGACCGCCGCTGCGCACGGACAGCGGTACGTCCTGCGTCCGCGCGTACGACACGGCGTCGAGCACCTCGGCGACGCCCTGGGGACGGATCACCAGGGCTGGTGATCCGTGCCAGCTGTAGCTGTGCCGAATCCCTTCGTACTCCGGGTCGCCGGGCTCGACGGACCGGGCGGCCAACGATTCCGGTAGCGCGTCGTAGTCGAGGCCCGGGTGACGCTCGGCCAGGGCGGCGACGGTGCGGACCGGTCGCGTGCCGGGCCCGCCTGCCGCCCGCTCCTTGGCGACCGCCTCGCGCAGCGCGGGGGCGATCTCCTGCCCGAAGGTCTGGATCAGGTGCGGGTCGTCGCGGCCGATCAGGAAGGTGCTGAACCCCTCGTCGAGGACCATCGGGAGAAGCTGCTCGACCCACTGCTGGGGCGGCCCCTGGAGGAAGCCACGACTGTGCGACGAGACGTCCACGGTGAACAGGTTGAGGAGCCGCCGGATCTCCCGGGGGTCGCGCCCCGCCGCGACGGCCGCCTCGTCGATCAGCCGGTTGGCGGTCACCCGGTCCGGCGACCGCAGGTACTCAAGCGTCGGCAGCCAGCCGTTCGCCTGCTGACCGGTCAACGCCAGCATCTTCGGCTGGTACGCGCCGAGCCAGATGTCGATGTCGTGCGCCGGCTCCGGGCCGCGCCGCATGCCGGGGACCGGGTAGAACTTTCCGTCCTGCCGCAGCGGCCCGGGTGCTGTGACATCCCAGACGCCACGCAGGACGTCGATCGCCTCGCGGAGCGCCTCGACGCCCTGCCCCGGCGTCAGCCGGCGAGCGCCCATGCCCTCGATCCCGTCCCAGAACGCGCCGGCACCGAGGCCCAGCTCGAAACGGCCGTGGGACAGCCGGTCCAGGCTCGCTGCCGCCCGGGCGAGCACGGCTGGCGGGCGCAGCGGAAGGCTGAGCACGTTGCCGGAGATCCGCAGCCGTCGGGTACGGGCCGCGACCCAGCTCAGCAGGGTCCAGGTGTCGAGGAACTCGGCGTTGTACGGGTGGTCCTGGAAGGAGGTGAGGTCAAGTCCCGCCGCTTCGGTCAGCTCGGCGAGCGCCACCACCTGGTCCGGGTTCTGCGCATCAGGTGTCAGAAACGTCCCAAAGCGGAGTTCGTGCCCATAATCTGGCATCTCTTCAACATCCCCGTAGTCATGTTGTCAAAATATAATCTGTTTTACAGATCGTATGGCCGACAACGCACTTCCCCACGGGCTCATTCCCTGCCCGACATCGGCCGTACCGCCGTCAGGCCGTACGGTGAGGCGATGGTCCAGCGTGACGGGGGGAGGCCGGCGATGCGGTACCACCTGCTCGGGCCGGTCGAGGTGTGGTCTCCCGCCGGGGAACGGCTGGCCCTCGGCACGCCGATGCAGGTGCGCCTGCTGGCCGTCCTGCTGTCGCAGCCGGGCAGCGCGTGGTCCATCGACCAACTCGTCGACGAGCTGTGGCAGGGCCGCCCACCGAAGACGGCAGCCGGCAACGTGAAGACCTACGTCTGGGCGTTGCGCCGAGCGTTGCGGCCCCCGGGCGCACCCGAGCCCGCCATCCTCGCGGGAGCCACCGGCTATCGGCTCGTCCTCGATGGGCAGACGGTGGACAGCGTCACCTTCGACGACCTGGCCCAGCGCGGGTATCAGGCGTTGCGGCAGGACCGCCTGTCGGATGCCCTGGGAGCGTTCGAGGCGGCTCTGGCGCTGTGGCGGGGCGAACCGTTCGCGGGCCTTTCCGGCGCGGGGGTGCTGCTCTCCGTCCGGGCTCGGCTTCAGGAGCAGCGGTCGAGTCTGCTGGAGGAGGTCGCGGACCTCCAGCTCCGCGCCGGCCGGCACAACGAGCTGATCGAGCCGCTCCGGACGCAGATCGACGGGAATCCGCTGCGCGAGCGCCCCTGGGGGCAGCTCATGGTGGCCCTGACCAGAGCCGGACGGCGGGCGGACGCGCTGGCGACGTACCGGCAGTTACGCCGAGTCCTGGCCGAGGAGGTGGGCGTCGAGCCCGGGGCCGATCTGCAACGGCTGCACACGAGCATCCTGCGGGCCGACCGGGAGGTGTCGACATCCGGGGCGCGACCGCGGCGACCCGCGCCACGGATCGTTCCCCGGCAGTTGCCGGCCCCGCCGACGTTGTTCACCGGCCGGACCCGCGAGCTGGCCCAGCTCACGACGCTGCTGCTCGACGACACCGAACCGGCCGGCACCGTCGTCGTCACCGGCACCGGCGGCGTCGGAAAGACGTGGCTGGCGTTGCGCTGGGCACACGACAGCCTGCACCACTATCCGGACGGGCAACTCCACGTCGACCTGGGCGGTTTCGGCGCGGCCACACAGGAGGTCACACCGTCCTCCGTCGTCGTACGCTCGCTGCTGCCCGCCCTGGGCGTCAAGCCCCTGGAGATACCCGCCGAGCCAGCGGCCCAGTTCGCCCTGTACCGGAGTCTGACCGCGGACCGCCGGCTGCTCGTGTTGCTCGACAACGCGCGCGACGCCGAACAGGTCCGACCGCTGCTTCCCGGATCCAGCCGATGTGGCGTGATCGTGACGAGCCGCCACACGCTGCCCGGCCTGGTCGCCGCCGAAGGCGCCCACACCGTCGCACTGGATCTGCCCAGCGCCCCCGAGGCACGCCAGTTGCTCGTCCGTCGACTGGGTGCACGGCGGGCCGCCACCCAGCCGGCCGCGGTGGACGAGCTGATCAGCCGTACCGCACGGTTGCCCCTCGCGCTGTCCATCGTGGCCGCGCGAGCGGCCGCCCGACCCACGTTCCCGCTCCAGGCCATCGCCGACGATCTGGCCGAGAGCAGGGGCGGGCTCGCCGCCCTGGCCACCGACGACGCCGCCACCGACCTGCGTACGGTGCTCTCCTGGTCGTACCGTCTCCTCAGCCCGGACGCGGCCCGGCTGTTCCGGCAGATCAGCCTGCACCCCACGGCGGACATCAGCGCGGCGGCGGCGGCCAGCCTCGCCGGGGCGCCCCCGCACCTGATCCGGCCGGCGCTCGACGAGTTGACCCGGGCGAACCTGCTGGCCGAGCAGTCCCCCAACCGCTTCCGCTGCCACGATCTGCTCCGGGCCTACGGGCAGGAGCTGACCGACACCCACGACCGCGCGGCCGACCGTGGCGCGGCGCGCGAGCGCGTGTTCGACCACTACCTGCGGGCCGCACTCGCCGCGGCGAGGGTTGTCGACGACGGCCAGCAGCCGGTCGATCCGTTGCCCCTGCCCGCCGACGGGTCAGCGCCGGCGTTCGCCGATCACCGGTCCGCACTGGCCTGGTTCACCATCGAACAGGGGGCGCTGCTGGCCGCCGTCGACGACGCGGCCGCCCACCGCTTCGACGCGCACGCCGGGCAGCTCGCCGAGGCGCTCACCCCCCTGCTCGGCCGGTTGTCGCGGTGGCACGACCTGAGCGCCGTACAGGCCGTCGCGGTCACGGTCGCCCAACGCCGCGGCGAGCCGCGGGCCGAGGCGGTGGCGCACCGGGACCTCGCGCTGGCACACCTCCAGCTTCGCCGGTACGACGCGGCCCGCCGCCACCTGCGCAGCGCGATGGCACGGTACGACCGGATCGGTGACCGGCCGGGGCAGGCGAACACCCACCTGCATCTCGCCTGGGTGTACGACATCGAGGGCAACCCGCGGGCAGCGCTGCCGCACGCCGAGAAGGCGCTGGCGTTGTCACGCGGCAGCGACGACCGACGCGGCGTGGCCGCCGCGCTGAACGCGATCGGGTGGGGCCACGCTCGGCTGGACGAACACGCCCGCGCCATCGCCTACTGTGAGCAGGCGCTGACCCTCCATGAGGAAGTCCAGGACCCGGTGGGCTCGGCCCACACCTGGGACAGTCTGGGCTTCGCCCATCAGGGCCTCGGGGCGCACCCGACGGCGGCGGCCTGCTACCGACGCGCTCTCGCACTGTATTCCAGCGCTCAGGACCAGTGCGGACGGGCGGAGACACTCGTCCGGCTCGGCGACACCCATCGGGCGGTGGGCGACCACGACACGTCGACGGACCTGTGGCGACAGGCGTTGGAGATCTTCGACCGGGTCGGTCATCCGCAGGCCGGGGAGCTGTCCGAGCGGTTGGCGACCTCGCGCTGAGATACCCTGCGGACCGGCATGGATCCGGCGTGGACCGGGCACCGGCAGGCTGGGCGAATGCTGACCATGAAGAGACCCACCTTCTGGCGTCGCAGCGGGGTCGACCGCCGGCGCCCACCGCTTGCCCGTCGCCTTCCGGCAGTCGTCGCGGTCCTCGTCGCCCTGTCGCTCAACGCCCCACCGGCCTTCGCGGGCCCCACCCCGGCGTCATCCGGCGGCACCGGGCCGGCCACCGGTTCGGTCGCCGGGAGCGGCACCGACGGGTGGAACGGCCGCATCGACTGGCGGGCGTGCCCGGAACGGCCCGACGATCCGGGTACGCGTTGCGGCACCCTGCGCCTACCTGTCGACTGGGCCCGACCGGGAGGGGAGACCTTCGAGCTGGCCCTGGCCCGGCGCACCGCCACCGACCCGGCCGCCCGCATCGGCGTCCTGGTCTACAACCCCGGCGGCCCCGGCCTGTCCGGGGTGGACGTGGCGCTGACGGCCGACACCCAGCTCGGGCCGGACGTGCTGCGCCGCTTCGACGTCGTCGGATTCGATGCCCGGGGCACGGTCCGTAGCGCACCGGTGCGCTGCTCATCGGCGTTGCTGGCCCGGCACCCCTCCCTGGCGCCCGCCACCGCGGCGGAGTTCGAGCGGCTCCGCACCTACAACCGCCAGCTACGCGAGGACTGCCGCGCGCAGAGTGGCCCCCTGTTCGACCACATCGACAGTGTGAGCGTCGCGCGTGACACGGACGCCATCCGGGCGGCACTCGGTGAGCGGCAGCTCAGCTTCTACCAGTGGTCCTACGGCACCCTGGTCGGGCAGGCCTACGCCGAACTGTTTCCCGACCGCGTCCGCGCACTGGCCATGGACAGCGTGATGGACCACAGCCAGGGCATCGCGGAGTACACGCGCAGCGGGGCGGCCAGTAACGAGGCCCTGTTCCACGAGTTCGTGAGCTGGTGCGAGCGGACCGCGAGCTGCGCACTGCACGGACGTGACGTGCCGGCGCTGTACGACCAACTGATGCGCCGCGCCGACGCCGGCACGCTCGTCGACGCGGGCACCGGCACCACCCTTGACTGGTTCGAGCTCGGGTTCGCGACATTCGTCAACTTCTTCGACTCAACCTGGGCCGACCTCGCGAACATGCTTCTCGCGTTGGAGCGGGGCGAGCCCGCCTCACTCGCGTCCCCGATGGTGCCGGTCGACGGCGACGAGCTGACCGAGTACGCCCTACCCGCGTTCTGCCAGGACTGGTCGCTGCCGGTCGACGGGTTCGCCGACTGGAACCGCTACCTGGAGCTGTCCCGCGCCGCGGCACCGCACCTGCGGGCCTCCCCGTTGGTCGTCCGCTTCGCAGCGATCTGCCTGGGCTGGACGGCTGTCAACCCGCAGCATCAGCTGCGGGTGCGGACGAGCACCCCGGTGCTGCTGCTCAACGGTCGCTACGACCCGGCCACCCCGTACGACGGGGCGCAGCGGGTGGCACGCCAACTCGGCACGCATGGCCGCCTGCTCACCTACGAGGGGTCCGGTCACGCCAGCTACCCGCGCACGGAGTGCACCCGCAGTAGCGTCGAGCGGTACCTCGTCGATCGAGCCGTGCCGCCGGCCGGCGCGAGCTGTCCGGCCGCCCCGGCCTGAGACATCGTGTCGTCCGGGCGAGCGTGGACGACACCGTGACACCCGGGTCGGCGCCGAGGCTGAGGGCCTCGGCGCCGACCCGGCGTTCGCGGGCGGGTCGTCTGCGTGGGCCTCAGTGGCAGCGCCACACCAGCGGTCGGTGCTGCTGGTTCTCGTAGACGGCACCGACCACGGTCCGGCCGTCGTCACTGATCCCGTTGGCCGTGTACGTGCCCGCCTCGGTCGCCGGGATCTCGGCCCGTTCCGGCAACCTGCGCGACGTGCCGTCCGCTGCGACGACCAACGGCGCGGTGTCACTGACCAGCAGGTCGCCGTTGGCGGCGACCCCGTTCGCCGACGGGTACGGCAGCAGGCTCGCCGCCCCGGTCGTGAGGTTCCACCGCACCGGCAGCATCTGCACGCTCCCGCCCCGCTGGGCACCGGGGACCATGCCGATCGCCCAGTTGCCATGTGCCGAGTCGACCGAGGCGTGCGGGTAGCCGTCCGGCACCGCCAGCTCGGCCCCGACGCCCTGGGGCGTCCACCGGTACGGCTGATCGCCCATCGTGCCGACGACCGTGCCGTCCTCGGTGATCCCGTTCGCCGCGGATCCCGGTCGGCCGAGCAACCGGTACTGCTGCGGGCGGTCCACCGACCACAGCACGGCACGGTGCGAATCGTTGGCGCCCCGGGCGGTGCCGACGATGTCACCCCGGCCGTTGACCGCGTACACCAGGACCGCGTCGTAGCCGGGCGGGGTGGCCAGGGTACGCAACGTCCCACCCCGGTAGACCCAACCGGTGCCGTCGCCGTTGGTACCGACCACGTACCCGCCGGCGTTGACCGCGGCCCCGTGCCGGGCGGCGGCCGGCAGGACCTTTGCCCGACCGTCGGTCCACAGCACGACCCGCCCGTCCTCGTTCCCGGTGCCGATGTCACCGACGATGTGCCGCCCGGTGGGATCGACAGCGGTCGCCACCGCGACCGGACCGCCGATCGGCTGCGGCAGCAGGGACGCCTCGCAGGTGAGCGACCTGGCCGGCGCGGTCGACACGGGCGCGGTCGGCGACACCGCGAGGGCCGGCGGAATCGGAGCGGGCTCGCTGGCGGCCCCGCCGAACTGGACGGTGCCCACGGCGCCCAGCCCGGCCAGCACCGTCACCGTGGCGAGACCGCCGACCCGGCGGCGCTGGCGTCGACGCCGGCCGTCGCGGATCGCGCGCTGCACGTCCACGCGTGGCTCGGGGACCGGCGCCGATCGCAGCAGTGTGGCGATCCGCTTGTCGTCAAACGTGGTCATTTCAGATTCCTTCCGGCCATCTCGGTAACGTCGAGCACCTGCCGGATCGCCGCCAGCGCCCGAGCCGTCTGCGACTTCACGTTGCCTTCGGAGCAGCCCATCGCGGCGGCCGTGTCGGCAAGCGACAGGTCGCACAGGAACCGCAGGACCAGGACGGTGCGCTGGCCGCGGGGCAGGTGGGCGAGCGCGGCGACCAGGCTGTCCCGCTCGGCCACCTCGTCGTGCGGCAGGACCGGGCGCTCCGGCTCGGGCGTCGACCCCGACAACCGGACCTTCGACCAGCTCAACCGCTTCTCGTCGACGAGCTTGTGGACAAGCATCCGGTGCACGTACGCGTCGACGTTGTCGGCCCGGCTGACCTTGCGCCAGTGCACGTACAACGCCGTGATCGTCTGCTGCACCACATCGTCGGCCAGATGGGCGTCGCCGCACATCAGGAACGCGGTCCGATGCAGGCTCGGCAGTCGCGCGGAGGCGTACTCCACGAACTCCCGCTCGGCATCCATCATTGAGGCTCCCTCCTCCGCAAGCTCGACGGGTCCGGACGACCGTCGGGTTGCGTCGGGGCCGAGATTCGGCGGGATGCCAGGTCAGCGCCGGTGACCGTAGCAGCGCTGCCGCCACCGGCGTCGCGAGTAGGTCCCTCCGGAGAGGGAGCACCTCCCCTGTCGGCGGGGTTCGCCCGCGCCGGGGCAGCGGAAGGATCGGATGCATGGCGACATCAATCGCCGGCAGGACGGGCCACGGCCTGACGTACGCGGTGCTCGGCTGGGCCGTGGCATACGGGGGCTTACGTCTGGCGTGGACCGTCGGCGATGCCCCGCAGTTCCGGCAGTTCGGGTCGGACCTGTTGGGGTTCACCGGTTGGCGATCGGTGGCGTTGTGTCTGGCCGCGGCCGCTCTGGCGGTGGCGCTGGACCGGGTGCGGTGGTGGCGGCCGGTGCTCGCGGGAGTCGCCTGGGGGGGCACCGGGGCGCTCGTCGCCGCCGCCGCGATCCTGCTGCGTGCGAGGCCTGCGGGCGGTGACGGGAGCCCCAGCCGGGCGCTGGGGCTCCCGCTTCGCGACCGGCCCGTGGGGTTCGCGGGCCGCGCCCGGTCAGTGCGAGTGGCGGGGTACGCCGCTGCCGCTGCCGCCGACGAGAAAGTCGAGGTCCGCGCCCTGGTCGGCCTGGAGAACGTGCTCGCTGTACAGCCGCGCCCACCCCCGGTCGGCCGTCAGCGGTGGCGGTTGCCAGCCGGCGCGGCGTTGGGTGAGCACGGCGTCGTCGACCAGGAGGTCCAGGCGCCGCGTCGGGACGTCGACCCGGACCAGGTCGCCGGTGCGCACGAGCGCGAGCGGGCCACCCACGGCGGCCTCCGGGGCCACGTGCAGGACACAGGTGCCGTACCCGGTGCCGCTCATCCGGGCGTCGGAGATCCGCACCATGTCCGTGATGCCGGCGGCGAGCAGCCGTCGTGGCATGGGCACGTTTCCGACTTCCGGGAAGCCGGGATAGCCGCGTGGGCCGGCGTTGCGGACCACGATCACCGTGTCCGGTGTGACGTCGAGGTCGGGATCGTCGGCGGCGACGACGTAGTCCTCGATCCGGTCGAAGACGAGCGCCGGCCCGGTGTGCTGGAGAAGGTGCGCGGAGGCGGCGGAGACCTTCAGCACGGCCCCGGACGGCGCGAGTGACCCGCGCAGCACCACGGTGCCCGAGCCGGCGGGCTGGAACGGTTCCGCCAGGGTGCCGATGACCTGCCGGTTCCAGCACTGCACACCGCTGATGTTGTCGGCGACGCTCTTGCCGCTGACGGTGACGTGGTCCATGTTCAGCAGCGCGGCGATCTCGTTCATCACCGCCGGAACGCCCCCCGCGTAGGCGAAGTCCTCCATCAGGTACGCCCCGGAGGGCATCAGGTTGACAAGCATGGGCACGTCGGCGGTGAGGGTATCGAAGTCCTCCAGGGACAGCGGGACGCCGAGGCGTCCGGCGATCGCCAGCAGGTGGACGACGGCATTCGTGGAACCGCCGATCGCGGCGTTGACCCGGATGGCGTTCTCGAACGCCTCCCGGGTCAGCACCGTGGACAGTCGTTGGTCCTGCTCGACCATGGCGACGATGCGACGGCCGGCGGCCTGCGCGAGCGCGTACCTGCGCGAGTCGACGGCCGGCACGGCTGCCGCGCCCGGCAGTTGCACGCCCAACGCCTCGGTCACGCAGGCCATCGTGGAGGCGGTGCCCATGGTCATGCAGTGCCCCCGGCTGCGGGACATGCCGACCTCCGCCTCCGCGCAGTCGGCCGCGGTCATCCGGCCGGCGCGCTGCTCCTCGGTGAAGCGCCAGACGACGGTGCCCGACCCGATGTCCTGACCCCGGAACTTGCCGTTCAGCATCGGACCGCCGGTGATCATCAGGGTGGGCAGGTCGACGCTCGCCGCACCCATCAGCAGGCCGGGGGTGGTCTTGTCACAGCCGGAGAGCAGCACCACCCCGTCGAGCGGGTTGGCGCGGACCGACTCCTCCAACTCCATGGCCAGCAGATTGCGGTAGAGCATGGTCGTGGGTCGCATCAGGGGCTCGCCCAGGCTCATGGCGGGGAACTCCAGCGGCAGGCCACCGCTCTCCCACACCCCCCGCTTCACCGATTCGGCCAGGTCACGCAGGTGGGCGTTGCAGGGTGTCAGCTCCGACCAGGTGGTGGCGATGCCGATCACCGGGCGACCGTCGAAGACGTCGTCCGCGAAACCCTGGTTGCGCATCCAGGAGCGATGGATGAACCCGTTGCGGCCCTCCGCACCGAACCACTGCCCGCTGCGCAGCGGACGATCCGTCGTCGACATCAGCACACCTCTCTGTCATCAGTGCGGCCGCGTCAAGGCGCGGCGATCAAGGGGTGGTACCTACCGGAGGCCGCCGACGGACAGCCCGCCGCGCCAGTGCCGTTGCAGGCTGAAGAACGCGATGATCAGGGGGATCACGGACACCAGCGAGCCCAGGATGATCAGGCTCCACAGCGAGGTGCCTCCCGTGTTGTTCGCGGAGGCGATGCCCTGCCAGAGGCCGAGGCCGACGGTCACCGGGAAGAGCCGGTTGTCGGAGAGCATGGCCAGCGGCAGGAAGTAGTTGTTCCAGGACGCCACGGCGGACAGCAGGAGCACGGTGACCACCGCGGGGCGCATCAGCGGGAGGGCGATCTGGACGAAGGTGCGCACCTCGCCCGCGCCGTCGACCCGTGCCGCGTCAAGCAACTCGTCGGGTACGGCGTCGCGCGCGTACACGTGCATCAGGTAGACGCCGAACGGGTTGAGCAGCGACGGGAGGATCACCGCCCAGACCGTGTTGGTCAGGCCGAGCCGGGAGAACATGATGAAGGTCGGGATGACCAGGGCGGTGGCGGGCACCATCAACGCACCGAGCACGACGGCGAAGCTGAAGCGCCGGGCCGCGAACCGGTACTTGGCGAAGCCGTAGCCGGCCATCACCGACAGGACCGTGGCGCCGAATCCGCCGGCGATCGCGTACAACGTGGAGTTGAGAATCCACCGCAGGTAGATGCCACCGTCGTAGGTGAAGAGCTGCCGGAGGTTGCCGAGATAGTCGATCTGGTCGGAGAACCACAGGGTGTTGCCTCCGCCGAACAGTCCCGGTGCGTCCTTGGAGCTGTTGACGATGACCCACCAGAACGGTACGAGGAAGTAGATCACCATGAAGCCGAGAAGGATCTGCAGAGGCAGGTAGCGTTGCGGTCGGCGGGGGCCTGCGCTGACGCTTGTGCGGTTGGCCATCAGAGGAAGCTCCTCCGCTTGCGGGTGAAGAACAGGAATGCGTACACGCAGATGAACACGATGCCGCCGAGGGCGAACGAGATCGCCGATCCGTAGTTGAAGTTGGCGAGTGCGAACGCCTGCTGGTACGCGTACATGTTGGGGGTGAAGTCCGTCCCGATCGTGCCGGCGGCGAGATACCGCAGAATCTGCGGTTCGTTGAAGAACTGCAGGGTGCCGATGAGCGAGAAGACCAGGATGAGGATCAGCGCGGGCGCGATCATCGGGATCTTGATCCGCACCGCTACCTGCCATCGTCCGGCGCCGTCCATCCGGGCGGCCTCGTAGAGCGTCGGGTCGACTCCCTGCAACGCCGCGTACAGGATGATCATGTAGTAGCCGACCCACTGCCAGGTGACGACGTTGAGCAGGCCGTAGAAGATCAGGTCGCTGCCCAGGAAGTCGGGTGCGGTGGCCCCGAACAACCCGAAGATGTCAGTGAGCGGGCCGAAGCCCTTGCTGTAGAGGAACCCCCACATCACCGCCCCGATCACCGTGGGGATCGCGTAGGGGAGGAAGATCATGAGGCGGGAGAAGCGCGCGAACAGGGACGTCACGGAGTCCAGGATCAGCGCCATCGCGAGCGCGATGGCGATCTGCACCGGGATGGCGACGAGTGAGAAGCGGATGACGAACCACGCCCCGGACAGGAAGCTCGGGTCGGTGAACGCCTTCACGTAGTTGTCGAAGAGGACGAAGCTGGTGCCGCCGATCAGCTTCTTCTGAAAGAGGCTGAGGTACAGCGCGTATCCCAGCGGGGCGATGAGGAACGCCAGGAAGACGACAGCGAATGGCCCCACGAAGAGCCACCCCATCAGGTGCTCGCGGAGGTGCACCTTGCCACGGATCTTGCGCGTCTCAGTGCGGGTACGCGGTGTGCGCTGCTCGGTCAGGAGTGTCATCTTTGGTCTCCGGGACGTGGACGCTGCGGGTCGTGGGTGGGCCGGCCGTCGAGCGGCGGCACGGCCCACCCATCCGGTCACTGAACGGTGAAGCCCTGCTCCTTGGCGTACTTCGCCACGTCCTCCTGGAGCTTGTCAGCCGCCTGCGAACCGGTGACGGAGCCCTTGATGATCTCGCTGACCTGCTTCGTCATGGCGTCGAGGTAGTACTGACCGAAGGGTGCGTAGGCGACACCCTTGTAGGCCTCGGCGGCGGGAAGGTAGACCTCCTTGTTCGCCTGCTGGCCGTCGAAGAACGCCACCTTCAGGTCGACGAACGCGGGATCCTTGAGCGCCGCGAGGTTCAGCGGGAAGATGATCTGGTTGGTCCAGCCGTCGGTGAGTGACTCCTTGTCGGCGTAGAGCCCGTAGGCGACCTTCGCCGCCAGCTCCGGCTTCTTGGCCTGCTTGGTCACCGAGAAGGCCGACCCACCCCAGTTGACCTGCACCGGGTTGTTCGCATCCCACTGCGGCAGCGGCGCCACCGCGAACTTGCCGGTGTCCTGGCCCTTGCCGACGCCCGCGCCGGTGAGGTAGCCGGGCGCCCAGGCCGCCGAGATGTACGTCGCGTAGTTGCCGTTGATCACGCCGGAGATGTACTCCGGGGTGAACTGGTCCTGCGTACCGACCAGGCCCTTCTTGGCGAGGCCGCCCCAGTAGTCAAGCACGTCCTTGGACGCCTGGTCGTTGAGCTTCACGCCGATGGCCTTCGGCTGCGTCGGGTCGTAGGTGAAGGGTGAGGCGCCCTTCTGGATCTGGAGCGCCATCAGGACCGCCGGGACGTTCGCGCCGAGGTCGCCGAAGAGCGGGCCACCCGCGTCCTTCACCTTCTGCGCGGCCTGCTCGTACTCGGCCCAGGTCTTCGGTGGGGTGATCTTGTACTTGTCGAAGATGTCCTTCCGGTAGATCATGCCCATCGGGCCACCGTCGACCGGGACGCCGTAGACCGCGTCGCCGACCGAGACGTCCTTCCAGGCGCCCTCGCCGTAGTTGGCCTTGACCGCGTCGAAGCCGTACTTCTTGATGTCGATGAGCGCGCCCTGGATCTGGAAGGTCGGGATCCGGTCCGCCTCGACCATGATCACGTCGGGCGCGCCGGTGCCCGCCGAGATGGCCGTCTGGAACTTGTCGTACTCGTCGCCGCCCTGCCCGACGTTCGTCCAGCAGACCTGCACGTCGTCGTGCTGCTTGTTGAAGTTGTCGACGACGAGCTGGGTGTTGGGGTACCAGCCCCACATCGTCACCACCGGCACGTTCTGCTTGGTGATGGTGTTCGTGCAGTTGCTCGCGTCGCTTCCCCCCTCGTCGGAGGAACAGCCGACGAGGCCGGCCCCGGCCGCGAGCATGGTTACCGTGGCGAGTATTCGTTTCGTCTTCATTGACGGGATTCCCTTCGGGGATCGCGGTACGACAGTTTCCTGCGAGGCCGGCACCACCGGGGCAGGAAGCCTGCTCCCGGTGGTGCCGTGGGTTGAGGTGCTCCTAGCGCTTGAACAGGCGCGGCGCCAGGTCGATGAGGTTCTTCTGCCACACGTCCCAGCCATGCGGCCCGGGGGTCACCCCGTCGAACTCGTAGCGGATACCGAGGGTGTCCAACGTGGTGAGGGACGCCATGAAGCTCGGGTACACGAAGTCGGTCTGGTCACCGACGTACAGGCGCAGCATCTTCGTGCCGCTGTTGATCGCCTCGACGTCGACGCCGGTGCCGCTGCCGAACCCGGCCGACAGTGCCGCCACGTACGCGAACTCGCCCGGGTAGGCCCGGAGCACCCCCAGCGCCTGCCCGCCGCCCATCGACAGACCGGCGAGGGCCTGCTGGGACGACTCGCTGGAGATGTGGTAGCGGGCGCGGGCCGTCGGCACGATGTTCTCCAACAGTTCCCGGTTGAAGTTCGACGAGTTGCCGTTGCCCATCACGACGACCATGGGCGTGAGGTCACCGTCGAGGAACTGGTGGTCGAGGATCTGCTTGGCGCGGCCCATCTCCACCCAGTCGGTGTAGTTCTGACCACTGCCGTGCTGGAGATAGAGGACCGGGTACGGCCGGGCCCGGTCGGGGTCGTACCCGGGTGGAGTCCACACCAGGGCCGTGCGGTCCTGGCCGGCCACCGTGCTGCGATAGGTCATGCTCTCGACCGTCCCGCCCCGCCCGGCGGGCACGTCCGTCAGCAGTCGGGCGCCCGGTCCGGGGATGAGGAAGGTGCTCCACGTCGGTTCCGTGGTCACAGTCGTCGGGTTCGAGGTGTCCTTGACCGCGACCCGGTCCACGATCAGCCGGTAGTAGTAGAACCAGGGCTTCAGCGGGCCCACTGTCGCCCGCCACCGGTCACCGTCGCGGGTCAGCGGCACGCGCAACCAACTGCCGCCCGGCGCGATGTTCGCCCACACCGTGACGTGCTGAGCATCAGTGAAGTCCGGGCCGGTCTCGAACGTGACGAACCCGTCCTCGGTGACGAAGGGCGTCGGGGTGGTGCCGGCCGGCGGCGGAACGAACTCCCCCTTCAGCGGCCGGTGACCGGGGCTCGGACCGCGGTCCGACACGTGCTGGAACAGTCGCGGCGCGAAGTCGACGAGATTTTCCTGCCAGGTGGTCCAGTTGCCGCCGCCGTCCGGGTCGACCCCGTCGAACTCGAACCTGACATCGGCTCGGTCCAGCGCCTTCGTCAGTCGGTAGGTGGCGTTGTACGCGGGATCTGTCACGTTGCCCGTGTAGACGCGCAACACCTTCACGGTGCGGTTGACCGTCCTGGCGTCCGACCGGTCGACCTGTGGGACCGACCGGCCCGAGAACCAGCCGACGTAGCCGAACTGGCCCGGCCTGGCCAATGCGGCTCTGACCGCCGCCGTCGCGCCGTCGGACACGCCAGCGATCGCCTGGTGCGCGGGGTCGCGCAGGACCCGGTAGCTGTCGGCGACCGCCTTCCGGAGGTCCGTGAGGTCCCGGCCGTCCGCGCCGTTGGCATCGTTGATCACGACCACCATCGGCTTGATGGCGCCCGCGGCCGAGAGGTTGTCGAGGATCTGCTTCGACCGGCCGAGGTCGAGCCAGTCGGTGGCGGCCGCACCCTCGCCCGACTGGAGGTAGAGCACCGGATAACCCTTCGGGCCCTTGGCCGCGTACCCCGGTGGTGTCCACACCACTGCCGACCGCTGCCCGGCCCTGGTCCGGTAATTCAGGGTCCCGATCGTGCCGCCGGTGCCCGGCGGTGCGTCCGCCAGCCACCGCGCCGAGTCACCCGGGACGAGGAAGGTGCTCAGGAGAGGATCGGACGCCACTGTGGTGCCGTTGGTCGGATCCTTGAGGCTCTTGGTGTCGTCGGCGGTGACCCGGTATTGGTAGAGCCCCGGCTTGAGCGGGCCGAGGATGCCCGACCACACGTCGCCGCGCCGGGTCAGGCCAAACTCCGCCCAGGCAGCGGAGGGGCCGATGTTGCCCTCGACGACGACCTGCGACACCGAGCCCAGCCGCTCCTGGACGTACGCGGCCGGGACGGTGAACGAGGCGTAGCGATCCGGGGAGACATCCAGCCACGGTGTCTCCGCCGCCGCCGCCGGTTGCGGCGCGAACAGAACGGCCGCGGCCGCCATGACTCCGGCGGTGAACACCGCCGAGAGCCGACGCACGCCCGATCGGCGTAAGCGCCCGTGGTACGTTGCGGTTGTCACGCTCCACTCCTTTCCTGCGCCGGCAGCGGATGCGACCCGCCGGGCCGGCTCAACTCATCGGTGGATCTCGCCGTGGCACTGCTTGCACGCCTCCTTCGCGGTCCTGCCACGGGCGCACCTGACGCAGACGCTCGGTGCGGCGGGCGGGGGTCACCCTCGTGTCGCGTTTCGTGGTGGCGCGCTCGAGCCACGGACGACGAGGCTGGTCGGGAGCACGACCTGGCGCGGCCCCTCCCACTCGTCGGTCACCAACGACTTCAACATGCGCGCGGCCTCGTAACCGAGCTGGTACATCGACTGGTCCACGGTGGTCAGACCCGGCTCGGTCAACGCCGACTCCGGGATGTTGTCGAACCCGACGACGGACAGGTCCCCGGGGACCGAGAGCCCCAACTCCGCGGCGACCTCCAGCACCTTGAGGGCCATCCCGTCGCTCGCCGCGAAGATCGCCGTCGGCGGGTCGGCTCGTTGCAACAGCTCGCGCGCCAACGGTGTCGCCGACTCGGGGTTGAAATCCCCCTGGCCGATCAACGTCGGGTCGACCGGGATGCCGGCGTCGGTGAGCGCCGCCCGGTAGCCCTCCTCGCGCGACCACGCCGCCGCCAGGCTGGAGCGGCCCGCGATGAACCCGATGCGCCGGTGACCGAGGCCCAGCAGGTGCTCGACCGCGGTGGTGGCGCCCGTGAGGTTGTCGGCTGTCACCGAGGGCCCCGTCGAGCCGCGCACCGGGTCGATGGCCACGATCGGCGTCCGGCTCTGCACCTCACCCCAGGGCGTGACGACGATGCACCCGTCGGTGAGGGTGCCCGACAGGCGGGTGACGTGCCGCTTCTCCCAACCCTCCGAATATGATCCGTAGAGGTCGCTGTTGGCGTAGATGATCAGGTCGAAGCCGGAGCGGCTCAGCGCCTTCATCGCTCCCTTGAGCACCTCCGCCGTGTACGACTGGAAGCTGTGCGTCACCAGGCCCAGGACGTTGGTGCGGCTGCGCCGGAGGCTCGTGGCCACCAGACTCGACTCGTAGCCGAGTTGCTCGATGGCCGAGCGGACCTGAGCGATCGTGCGGGCACTGACGCCGTAATGTCCGTTGACCACCCGCGAGACGGTGGCTGTGGAAACGCCGGCGACCCGCGCAACATCACTCATTGTCGCCGGGGCATTGACCTCAATCATGCCGCTCCCTCTGGACTGCAATCGTTATCGGTTACGTTTCCAGGGTGTTGCCAACGTAACCGACAGGGGTTACGAGCACAAGACCTCCAGCCGTCCCCGTAACGCCTGGAACACCGTCCTACCAGGACTGTCAGCAGGGCCTGACGACGCGCCGGAGATCGTTACGGAAATGTGGACGGAGGTCACTCTCGGTGGCCGATGGAAAGTGCCGATTCCGCGGTTGTTCGGCCCGGTGAGAACGGGCGGAAGGGCGGCGGGATTCCATTTCGCACCGCAGCGTGAAATGCGGCCGACCGATAACCGGATCGGTTCGCCGGGCACCACGCGCGGGAGTGCGGCGGTCAGGTATCGCCGGGCTCGGGGTCGACAGTGGTCACCCGGGTCGCGAACTTTGATCGCTGACTGCTGTTCCCTACCGTAAACGTAATCGGTAACGTTTACATAGATCGAGAACGTAGCCCACCGCCATCGCGATGTCCAGACCCACCCGGACCACCACCCCTCGGTCCCCGCGCCGCGGCAGCGATCTCGGCATCGGGACCTCGCACGAAGGGAGCCCGTCCTGAACCCCCACCTCGACACGGCGCCGGCGCACCTCACCGACACCGGATGCCCACTCCCCCACCGCCACCGGTTGCCAGCCCGGCCCCGGCCAGCACGGCTGGCCGGGATCGGGCCCACGGCCAGCGGGGAGGCGTCGTGAACACCGCCCGCCTGAGCCTGGACCCGCGTCGGCGCGTGGCGCCGGTGCCACGTCGGCTCTTCGGCTCGTTCGTGGAGCACCTGGGCCGTTGTGTCTACACCGGCATCTACGAGCCCGGGCACCCGACGGCCGACGCCGACGGCTTCCGGCGCGACGTCCTGGCGCTCGTGCGGGAGCTGGGCGTGACCACGATCCGCTATCCGGGTGGCAACTTCGTCTCCTCCTACCGGTGGGAGGACGGCGTCGGGCCGGTCGACAAGCGGCCAGCCCGGCTCGACCTCGCCTGGCACAGCCTGGAGACCAACGCGTTCGGGCTCGACGAGTTCATGCGCTGGCTCGGCAAGGCCGACCTCGAACCGATCATGGCGGTCAACCTCGGCACCCGCGGCACCGCCGAAGCCGTCGACCTGCTGGAGTACGCCAATCACCGCGGCGGCAGCCACCTCGCCGACCAGCGGCACGCCAACGGCGCGGCCGACCCGTACGGCATCCGGCTGTGGTGCCTGGGCAACGAGATGGACGGCCCGTGGCAGGTGGGTCAACGGAGCGCGACCGAGTACGGGCGCCTCGCCGCGCAGACCGCGAAGGCCATGCGCCGATTCGACCCCGATCTCGAACTCGTCGCCTGCGGCTCGTCACACCTCGGCATGCCCACGTTCGGGAGCTGGGAACGTGACGTGCTCACCGAGGCGTACGACGACGTCGACCTGATCTCGCTGCACGCCTACTACCAGCCGGTCGACGGCGACCTGCCCAGCTTCCTCGCCTCCGCCGAGGACATGGACAGATACATCGACGCCGTCACCGCCATCGCCGACTCGGTCGGGGCGATCCGGCGGTCGACCAAGAAGATCATGATCGCGTTCGACGAGTGGAACGTCTGGTACCAGTCCGCCACCCCGTCCACCCCGCCGAGCGGCGAGGACTGGCCGGTCGCGCCGCGGCTGTTGGAGGATCACTACAGCGTGGCCGATGCCGTCGTCGTCGGTGGCCTGCTGATCAGCCTGCTCCGGCACAGCGATCGGGTGACGGCGGCGTGCCAGGCCCAACTGGTGAACGTCATCGCACCGATCATGACCGAACCGGGGGGCTCGGCCTGGCGGCAGACCATCTTCCACCCCTTCGCCCGCACCGCCCGGCACGCCCGGGGCGCGGTGCTCGACGTGCTCCGCGACGGCAGCACGACGCACACCGACCGCTACGGTGAGGTGGCGGCTGTCGACGCGGTCTCCACGTGGGACGACAGCACCGGCGAGATGACGGTGTTCCTCGTCAACCGCGTCACCGACACCCCGGCCGAGGTGACTGTCGACGTCAGCGGCGCCGAGCTGACCGGGATCATCGAGTGCGTCACCGTCGGCGGCACCGACCTGGACGCCAAGAACACAGCGGACGGCCCGGACCACGCCGCACCGCGACCCAACGACACAGCGCGACAGACCGACGCCGCCGTTCGGGTGACGCTGCCGCCCGCGTCCTGGACCATGCTGCGGATGCGGGCCACGGAAGCGACAGCGTGACCGGCTGAGGCGGACGCGCCCCGGCCGCCACTCCTGTCAGCAGGGGTGGCGGCCGGGGTTCTTCCGATCGCACCGGGGAGGGTGCCGGGCCCGTGCTAGCGGGCGTCGACAGGTGCGCTCTGTGAGGCGTTGAAGAGCCCGTCACCCCGGTAGTGCGCGACCACCGGAGCATCCAGTCCACCATGGACGGTCTTCTTCAGCCGGGCGACACCGTTGTGCACCGGGGCCGACCCGAGGTGGGTGTCACCCGCGTAGAAGTCGACCCGGCCGGAGGGGGCCGTGGTGCTGGTGCTGACGCTGCCGACCGTCGCGGTGGCGGTGACCCTGCTGTGCTGCGAGGCGCCGGCGGGTGCCGACGTGACGTCGAGACCGGTCGTGGTGGCCCGGAACGTCAGGGTGCGCAGGTAGTGGTCGAGCAGCGGACGCCAGACGTGCCAGGTGTGCACGCCCGGCACGTTGTACTCGTCGAGTTCGACGCCGGCGGCCCGCAGGGCTGCCGCGTTGCGCTGTGAGTTCTCGGCGATGTTGCCCAGGCGGTCCTGGAGCCCGGTGCCGATCATGATGCCGCCGGCCACCGCCTTCATGCTGTCGATCTGCGCCTGGGTGGCGGCCGGTCCGCCCGCGCTCCAGGCGGCGTGGTAGCCGAACAGGTCGGTGTGGTCGTACATGAGGGTGTAGGCCCGGCTGCCACCCGCGGAGAAACCGGCGAAGGCGCGGTCCTGCGGTCGGGTGGAGACGCGGTAGTTCTGCTCGACGAACGGGAAGATGTTGTCGCGCAGCTCGTTGACGTAGCCCTCGTTGCCGCCGGGCAGGCCGTTGAAGTCGGTGGACACGATCACCATCGGCTCCACGGCACGGTCCGCGATCGCGTTCTCCAGAATCAGGTGGGCGACGCCCTGCATCGTCCACGCGGTCGAGTGGTCCCCGCTGCCGTGGCTCAGGTAGAGGGTCGGGTACGGCGTGGCCCGGTGGGGGTCGTAGCCGTGCGGCAGGTAGACGACGATGTCGTGCACCCCGGGCGGGTTCGTCGACAGCGGCGAGGTGTACCGCCGGGACTCCAACCGGCCGACCCTGGCCACCGGCGCCTGGTAGCCGGTGTCGTACGTCGGGAACTTCCTGCTGGCCGGGACGTAGATGGTGCTGCGTACCGCGCCGGGCGCGCCCGGGTACTGCGGCTGGATCTGCCAGCGGTTCGCCGGGTCGTCGTGCAGCGTGCAGCCGGTGGCCAGCTCGTTGGCGCAGTCGTGGGTGAACGCGTAGCGGAACGTGCCCGCGGGCAGCGGCGTGGTGAAGGTCCACACCCCGTCGGGGCCCTTGCGCATGGGTTGGATGTGCCACGGGGTGGCCGCGACATCGCCCGGCTGCCACTCGGCGGGTGGCCGGGCGTCGCCGCAGTCCTGGCAGGTGATGTTCTCGGGCCGGGAGTAGAACCAGTCGCCGTAGACGTGGACCTGCTGGACGTCCTCGGGCGCCCGGTACCGGAAGGTGACCTCGTACCCGGTCGGTGCTCTGTCGGTGCGGGTGACGGTCGGGCCCAGCGGCGCGGGTGGGGCGGCCGACGCCGCCGGGGCGACGACAGTGGTGGCCGCGACGGCGACGGCGGCGAACAGGGCGAGCAGCAGCCGGCGCCGGGGCGGCGTCGGCAGGGGACGGGGGACTGCGACGGGCATGTTCCTACTCCCTCTTCGGCGTGTGGCAGACCGCCGGGGGGCGGTCTGCCGACGATTCGACGGGTGCGGTGAACGGATACCGGCGCGGCTATGCCACCGCTGACTCCAACCTCCCGTCGACTCGCCGGGGAATGGCGGTATAGCCGTCCTGTAGTTCCTCGGGAAGGATCCAGACTGGGGCGTCCTGCCAGGCCAGCGGCCGCAGGAAGCGCCGGATCGAGGTGGCGCCGACGGAGGTGTGCACGGCGTTCGTCGAGGGCCAGGGTCCGCCGTGGTGCTGGGCCCACGACACCCGGACGCCGGTGGGATAGCCGTCGAAGACGATGCGACCCGACCGGCCGGCGAACCCGTCGACAAGCCGGCGTACGACACCGGCGTCGTCGGACGGTCCACTGTGGATGGAGCCGGTCAGCGACGGTGGGACGGTCGCCAGCACCGCGTCGAGCTCGGCGACGTCGTCGTAGCGCACCACGACCAGGAGCGGGCCGAAGCACTCGTCGGCGAGTTCGGCGGTGAGGCCCGGCAGACCGACCTCCAGGAGCGTCGGCGCGACGCGGAAACCCGCCTCGGCGTCGATCTGGGGCCGCGCCGCGACCTGGGCGCCGGCCTGCTCGAACGCCGTCGCCTGCTGCTCGTACGCGGCCCGGATGCGGTCGTTGAGCAGGACCGCACCGCCCGTGGCGGCGACCTTCTCCCGCAGCGCGTCGACCAGGCGCGCGCCGCTCGGATCGGACGGGACGAACGCCAGTCCGGGCTTCGTGCAGAGCTGGCCGCCCGAGCTGGTGAAGGAGGCGAACAGCCCTTCGGCGATCTGCTCTCCCCGGTCGGCGGCCGCGCCGGGCAGGATGACGATCGGGTTCACGCTGCTCAGTTCGGCGTAGAGGGGAATGGGATCCGGGCGTTCGTCGATGGCCGCCTGGATGGCACGGGCGGCGCCGACGGAGCCGGTCAGGGCTGCCGCGCGGATCGTGGGGTGGCGCACCAGCGAGCGGCCGGCCTGCTCGCCGTACACGGTCGCGATCACGCCGTCGGGCCCGCCCAGGTCGCGGACGGCCGCCGCGATGGCCTCGGCCGAGGCGTGTGAGGTCAACGGGTGCGACGGGTGGGCCTTCAGGACCGTGGGACAGCCGGCGGCGAGCGCGGCGGCGGTGTCACCTCCGGCGACCGAGAAGGCGAACGGGAAGTTGCTGGCTCCGAAGACGGCCACCGGCCCGAGGGGTACGAGCATCCTCCGCAGGTCCGGGCCGCGTCCGAGCGGTGTGTCGGCGGCGTGGTCGATGGCGGCCTCGACGTAGCCCCCGTCGCGCAGCACGTCACCGAACATCCGGAACTGGATCGCCGCCCGGGTGAGTTCCCCGTCGAGTCGCGCGTTACTCAGACCGGTCTCCGCCTCCGCCGCCGCGACCAGCTCCGCGCGACGGGCCTCCAGGGACGCGGCTATCGCGTCCAGCAGGTCCGCTCGGCCGAGTCTGCCCAGGCCGGACAGCCACTGGGCGGCCTGGGACGCCTGGCTGGTGATCGCCTCCAGGCCGGACTCGTCGGTCTCGCGAAGATCCGTCGTGCGAGTGCGGCCGTCGCGTGGGTCGACAGTGCTGACCATGTTCACAGCAGTCCTCTCCTTACCAGATTGCCCATCAGATCCCGGACGCCGAACTGCCAGGGCTCGCACTCCTGGGCGTGCCGCACCCGGTTGACGAGCGTGCCGAGAGCCGGGCAGCCGATCCGTACCACATCGTCGATCTTGTGGGTGAAGCCCTCGCCGGGGCGGTCCCGGTCCTGGGTGGGCGCGAACATCGTGCCGAGCATCAGGGCCGCGCCGTCGGGATAGCGGTGGTGCGGGCCGATCAACTGCCGCACCAGTTCCGCCGGGTCGCGCGACATCCGCGTCATCTCCGAGACCGCCTCCAGGTGAAAGCCGTCCACGCCGCGGATGTCCAGGCTCACCTCAAGCTCACGCACCCGTTGCAGGTCGAACCGTTCGTCGAACAGCCGGATCAGGGGACCGAGGGCGCACGAGGCGTTGTTGTCCTTCGCCAGGGGAAGCAGAAGCGCCGAGCGGCCCTCGACATCCCGCAGGTTCACGTCGTTGCCGAGGGTGGCGCCGACGATCCGGCCGCTGGACTGGATGATCAGCGTGACCTCGGGTTCCGGGTTGTTCCAGGTCGACGCGGCGAGCACCCCCACCGGGACGGCGGTGCCGACGGCGGAGAGGACCTGGCCCTTGGTGAAGATCTCGGCGTCCGGCCCGATCCCCACCTCCAGGTACTGACTCCAGATGCCCTCGGCGATCAGCAGGCTCTTGAGCCGGTCGGCCTCGGCCGAGCCCGGAGTCAGGCTGTGCAGGTCGGCACCGATGTCGGCGAGCATCCGCTGCCGGATGTCCGCCGCGAGCGCCAGGTCGCCGCGGGCCCGTTCCTCGATGACGCGTTCGATCATCGAGACGGCGAAGGTCACGCCGGCGGCCTTGAGGGCCTGAAGGTCGACCGGGGCGAGCAACCAGGGCCGGGTGTGGTCGCGGGTCGCGGCGGCCGTGTTGGCGAGCACCTCGCCGAAGTCGCCCAGGCGCGGCCCGTCGAGCCCGGCCACCGTCGCGGCGGGGTCTCGTAGTTCGCAGATGTCCCGGATCGTGGGGAATTGCTGACTGAGGTCGATGACCTGACCGTCCCGGACGGTCACGGGTGAGGGGCCGTCGCCGGCCGGGTCCCAGATCCGGCCGATGAGGACACTGTCGTCGACGTCGTCCGGCAGCGCCTCGGCGGCGGTCCCGAACCAGTCCGCGCCGTCGGGCTGTCGCCGGGGCTGTGGCACCGTCATGAGCCGCTCTCCAGGTTGAAGAAGGACCGCTCGTCTCGGGGACGGATGTCGTACACGGCGTCCTGGAACATCCGGAGCGGATGCGGCGTGAACGGGTGGCGCTCGATCGCCGCGAGATCCAACTCGATGCCCAGTCCGACCCCGGTCGGGATGAGCACGTCGCCGTCGGCGGTCAGCACCAGCCGCTCGTTGGTGATTTCGGGTCGCCACGGCACGTCCGTCGCCATGATCTCCAGGTACCGGAAGCTTGGCAGTGTCGCCCCGAGTTGCAGCGTCGCGGCGGTACTGAGGGGGCCGCTCGGGTTGTGCGGCGCGAACCCCACGTAGCTGGTCGCCGCGAGCGTCGCGATGAAGGCCAGCTCGGCGATCCCGCCGGCGTGGGTCACATCGGGTTGGACGAAGTCGACGGCCTGGCGGGCGAGGGCGGGGGCGAAGCCCTGCCGGCCGTACCACCGCTCCCCCGCCGCGATGGGCACTGGCGACGCGCGGCGGATGTCCACGAGCGCATCGAGGTTGTCCGGCGGGCAGGGCTCCTCGAACCACACCGGGTCGAACTGGGCGATCTCCTTGGCGACCTTTATCGCGTGCCGGACGTCGAAGCGGCCGTGCCCCTCGACGAACAGCTCGACCTCACGGCCCACCGCGGCACGGACGGCGTCGATCTGGGCGAGCACCCGATCCAACTGCGCGGTGGTGATGGTGAGGTCGTAGTTCTCGAACGGGTCCCACTTGAGGCCCCGGAAGCCCGACTCGACAGTGCGGCGCGCGGCCGCCGCGTAGTCCTCCGGCGTGACGGCGCCGGAGAACCAACCGTTCGCGTACGCGCGCACCCGGTCCCGGGTCGCGCCACCGAGGAGCCGCGAGACCGGGACACCGAGGTCGCGCGCCGAGATGTCCCACAGGGCCATCTCCAGCGAGCTCAACGCGGTCATGATGACCGGCCCGCCGCGCCAGTACCAGTCCCGGGCGGTCTCGTAGAGGATCTTCGAGATGCGGGTGGGGTCCAGGCCCACGACCGCCTCGGCCAGCTCGGCGATGGCGCCCTGGACGGCCCGCTCCTTGCCCTCCAGGGTTGCCTCACCGAGCCCGATGATCCCCGCGTCGGTGTGCACCCGCACGATGACGAGGTTCGTGCGGTAGAAGTCGACGACGAGCGTGTCGATGGAGACGATCTTCATTTTTCGGCTCAACCCTTCACCGCGCCGGCGGTCATGCCGGACACCACGTACTTCTGCACCAGCAGGTAGAAGGCGACGGCGGGCAGCGTGAACAGGAAGGCGACGGCCATCACCGTCTGGATCGGCGTACCCAGCTCACCGATGAAGTTCGCGATGCCGACGGAGGCCGGCTGAAGGTCCGGATTGAAGATGAACGTCACCGCGAACACGTACTCGTTCCAGGCGTGGAAGAAGGCGATGACCGCGGTCGCCGCGATCGACGGCGCGATGAGCGGCACGTTGATGCGGGTCAGGGTGGTGAAGGGTCGGGCACCGTCGGCACGCGCCGCCTCCTCCAACTCCTTCGGGATGCCGTCGATCGCGCCCTTGAGGATCAGCGCGACGATCGGCAGGACGAAGGCGGAGTTCACGAGGATGAGGCCGGTCAGCGAGTCGAGCAGCTCGAACCGGCGGAACAGCGCGAACAACGGCACGACCATGAGCGCTTCGGGAAGCATCTGCGTGAACAGCAGCACGACGGTCAGCACGGCCTTGCCCCCGAACGAGAACCGGGACAGCGCGTAACCGAGCGGGATACCGAGGCCGACCGAGACGACCATGGTGCCCACCGCGATGATCAGGCTGTTCAGCAGCCACCCGGCCGCCTTGCCCTCGGCCAGCGCGTCGACGAACACCCCGAACTGGCCGAGGTCCGGCGTGAGTCGGGGCCGGTCGGCGAAGAGGTCGCTGTTGCTCGACAGCGCCGTGACGAACATCCAGTACAGCGGGAACACCGCGACACCGAGTACGACGAGCACGGCGACGATTCGTGCGGTGACACCGAAACGGAAGCGCCTCATCGGGCGTGCTCCTTCTCCACGGCGCGGGCGACCAGTCGGCTGCCGATGATGACGATGAGTGAGATGACGACGCCGACCATCCCGATGGCCGCCGCCGATCCGAGTTCCTTCGAGTCGAACGCCTGCGAGTAGAGGTCGATGACGAGCGTCTCGGTGGCGCCGACCGGCCCGCCCTTGGTCATCAGCCAGATCAGCTCGAACCGCCGCAGCGACCAGATCGTCATCAGCAGCGCCAGGAGTCCCACAGTGGGCTTGATGACCTGCCAGGTGACGGCCCGGAAGGTGGCCCATCGTCCCGCCCCGTCCACGGTCGCGGCCTCGTTGAGGTCCTGCGGAACGGACTGCAGGGCGGAGAGCAGCACCACCGAGGTGAACGGGAACAGCTGCCAGATGGTCGTCGCGAGCACCGCCGGGAGCGCGTAACGCGAGCTGTCCAGGATCGCGCCACCGGGCACACCGAGTCCCACCGCGTCGAGGAACCGGTTCACGATCCCGTACTGGGCGTTGAGCATCCAGGTCGCGATGAGCGCGACCGCGATACCGGGAGCGGCCCAGGGGACGGTGACCAGCGCCCGCGCCACACCGCGGCCGCGGAATTTCCTGTTGAGCAGGAGCGCGACGCCGAGTCCGGCACCGATCGCGACGACGACGCAGGTGATCACGTAGACGACGGTGATCAGCAGGGTGTGGCGGAACTCCGGGTCGCCGAAGATCCGGTTGAAGTTGTCGAGCCCGACCCACTCACTCTTGGTCGGGTTGAGCAGTCTCGTCCGGGTGAAGCTGAGGTACACCTCCTGGACGAGAGGCACCGCCTGGAAGACGAAAATGAACAGTGCGGCGGGTGCCAGGAACAGGTACGGCGTCCACTTGCTCCCCAGTGGGCTGGGCCGACGCCGGGCTCGGGGTGTTGTCTTCGGTGCTCCGGTCTGCTCGACCACAGTCATCGGGTTCGATCCTTCTGGGGAAGGACGCTGCCGGCGCAGGTTCCGTCGCGCCGGCAGCGTCGCCGTGTCGAGCTGTCAGCGGACCAGTTCGGTCGCCTGCTGCTGGGCGCGGTCCAGTGCCGACTTCAGGTCGGTCTTACCCTGCAGGGCCGCGACCACGTTCTGCACGACCACCTTGCGGATGTCCGGCGTCTTGGCCTCGAACCCGAGGACGATCTGCGGCAGGCTGGTCTCGGTGAGCCCGTCGAAGACGGTGAGGAACGGGGTCGCCTTGAGCGTCTCCGGGCTGCGCTGCGTGGTGGTGGCGACGCTGCTGGCGCCGAGGATCTCCTGCAGCTTGACCTGGTTCTGCGGCTCCAGCGCCCACTTGATGAAGGTGCCGGCCTCGTCCTTGCCCTCGCTCGCCTCGTTGATCACGATCGGCGCGAGGATCGCGCCCTGCTTGCGGACCGGGAACGGGATGGGCGCGACGCTGAAGTTCAGCTTCGCGTTCTGGCCGCGGGTGGCGGTCACGTATCCCCCGTTGTTGAGCTCCATCCCGACCTTGCCCTCGGCGAACATCCGCCGGAACGTCGCGGCGTCCGCTCCGCGCGGGATCACGTTCGCGTCGTACAGGTCCTTGAACGCCTGCAGGCCCTTGAGGTTCTCCGGCGAGTTGATCGTCAGGTTCTTGCCGTCGGACCACGCGCCGCCGAAGCCGTAGACGTAGTTGAAGATGTCCTGCCAGACGCCGGCCTCCTCGGCCTCCGTCTGGCGGAACGCCAGGCCGAAGACGTCGCCCTTCGTGAGCGACTTGGCGGTGGAGGTGAACTGCTCGTAGGTGGTCGGCGGCGTCGGGATCAGGTCCGCGTTGTAGAACATCGCGTAGTTCGACGCTTCGAAGATGACGCCGTGCCGGACACCGTCGTGGACCATGAACTGGTCCGGCTGCTTGAGCAGGTCGTACTTGCCGGCGTCGATCACCTTGTCCAGCGGTGCGACGAGGCCGGCGTCCGAAGCGGCCTCGAACTCGGGCATGTCGAAGCGGACCAGGTCGGGGCCCTTGCCGCTGCCCATCTGCGTGAGCACCGTCTGACCGAAGGTCGGGTACGGCACCGCGGCGGCGGAGACCTGGACCTTGTCCTGGCTCGTGTTGAACTCGTCGAGCCACTTGGTCAGCAGTGGTCCGCGGCCCGGGTCGCCGAAGGTCGAGGCGGCGAAGGTCAGTTTGGTGACACCGTCACCCGAATCGCCGTCGGAGCCACAGCCGGTCAAAAGAGCGGCGACCATGCCGAGGGCACATGTGGCCCCGGCGATGCCGACGCGAGCGCGCTGGTTACCCATCGTTACTCCAGTGTTACGAGTCAGAGTCTTCGGGATGAAATTGCAACGATCGTAGCGCCATGCGCAACGGTGTCAAGTGGCGATTGCGCATCGCGTCGTCTACATTGCACATATTGCAACGCAAGCGGCGGCCGTCCCGTCGCTTCGAGGGGGAGGCATAGCCTTGGCGCAATCGATTCGCCGCGCGATCGACCTCATCCGTCGATCGGCGGAGCACCCGCTGTCGCTCACCGAGGCGGCGGACGTGCTCGGCGTGCACAAGTCCACGGCCCTGCGCATCCTGCAGACACTGGAGTCCGCGCGCTTCGTCCGCAGGACCGGCGCGGGCACCTACGTGCTCGGCAGCGGGCTCATCGAGCTGTCCGAGCTGGCGCTCGGCTCGATGGACCTGCGGCAGTTCGCAGCCGCGCACCTGCGCGCACTACAGCGCGAGACCAGCCACACCGTGCACCTGGCACAACTCACCGGCGACGAGATCATCTACATCGACAAGGTGGACAGTCCGGCGTTCGACGCGGTCAAGCTGCCGTCGCGGGTGGGGCGGGCGGTGTCGATCTACGCGAGCGCCGTCGGCAAGACGATCCTGGCGTACCTGCCGGCGGAGGAACGCGACCGGCTGCTCTCCCACGTCGTCTTCGAGAGATTCACCGGCACCACCTTCGCCGACCACGAGTCCCTGGAAGCCGAACTCGTGCGCATCCGCGAGAACGGCTGGGCCACTGACAACGGCGAGCACGACGCCTACGTGATGTGCGTCGCAGCGCCGATCAGGGATTCCCGGGGCCAGGTCATCGCCGCCGCCTCGATCACGGCGATCGAGGTCATCGCCAGCCTCGACCAACTGAAGAGCAACCTACCGCGCCTGCTGGAGACCGCGAACAAGATCTCGGGCGAACTCGGCTACACACCTCCGTCCGCACCGAGCCCGGACGCTGCGCAGGACGGCGGATAACCGGGGACGTCGCTCAGCGTTCGGTCGACCCGGGCGCGGTCCACCACCACGTTTCCAGCAGCTTCGACTCCCCCAGCCCGTTGACCCTCTCGACCAGGGCGTCGTCGCCGCGGACGTATCCGGAAGTAGGAGCATCCAGGGCCGGCGGCAGGTGTACGGCGATGTCCATGCCGCCGGTCGGCCGTGCGGCGCTAAAGATCTCTCCGTCGTGCGCGGTAACGACCGCCCAGACGATGGACAGGCCGAGCCCGGCCCCGCGGGTGCCGTTGCCGGCACCCCGGACGAACGGCTCGAACAACCGCCGCTCCTCCTCGGGCGTGACCAGCGGGCCGGTGTTGACCACCCGCAGGAACGCGTGCCCGTTCGCGATGCCGGAGGTCACCGCGACGTGTCCGCCGGCGTGGTTGTAGCGCAGCGCGTTCTCCAGCAGGTTACCGGCCATCCGTTCCAGCAGCACCGGCTCGCCGCTCGCCGGCGCCGGCCGCAGGTCGGTACGGAGGGTGACGGCGCCGTTCGCCGCCCGGTCGACGCCGTCGGCGACGGTCGCGGCGACGTCGGCCAGGTCCACGGGCGTTCGGCGGGGCGGGCTGGCCTGGCTGCGGGCCAGGACCAGGAGTCCGTCGAGGGTGCGCTGGCTGGTTTCGACGGCGGTGGCGATGTCGCCGGCCATCGCGATGAGTTCGGCTCGGTCGGGTTCGCCGTCGAGGGTGACGTCGATGGCGGTGCGCATGGTGGTGAGCGGGGTGCGTAGTTCGTGCGCGGCGTTGGCGACGAACAGGCGATGGCTGTTGAGGAGCCGGTCGCGTTCGGTGATGCCGTGCTGGATGCGGTCCAGCATGCCGTTGATGGTGGCGGCCAGCGTGGCGAGTTCGTCGGCGGGCTGGCGGACGGGTATCCGTTCGGACAGGTTTTCCGCGGAGAGCCGGTTCGCGGTACCGGAGATCGTGCGGATGGGGCGCAGTATCCGCCCGGCCACCACCCAGCCGGTCAGCCCGGCCAGCGCGGTCACGACCAGCAGCGCCGGTGCGGCCTGGGTCAGCAGCTTGGACATCGCCTCGTCGATACGCAGCCGCAGGCGGTGAAACAGCAGCAGGTACGTCAGCGCCGTGAGCAGGAACCCGGCGGCCAGCACCAGGCCGGTGTACACGAGCGTGAGCCGGCTGCGGGCGGTCAGTCGCCGGATCATGGGGCGATCCGGTACCCGGCACCGGTCACGGTTTCGATCAGCTGTGGATCACCAAGCTTGCGGCGCAGGGTGCTGACGGTGATCCGCACGGCGTTGGTGAACGGGTCGGCGTGCTCGTCCCACACCTTGTCCAGCAGAGTCTCCGCGCTCACCACGGCGCCGTCGGCGGCGAGCAGCCGTTCCAGCACCCCGAACTCCTTCGGGGTCAGCGGCAGCAGCCGGCCATCCCGTTCGGCGGTGCGCCGGGCCGGATCGAGTTCGACATCCCGCGCGTGCAGCACCGGAGGGCGGGCCGGCGTGCTGCGCCGGGCCAGCGCACGCACCCGGGCGACCAACTCGGAGAACGCGAACGGTTTGCCCAGGTAGTCGTCGGCGCCCAGGGCCAGCCCGTCCACCCGGTCGGACACGGCACCGGACGCGGTGAGCATCAGCACCCGAGCGGTGCCGCGCTGCGCCAACAGCCGGCACACGGTGTCACCGTGCACCACCGGAAGGTCCCGGTCCAGGACCACCACGTCGTACGGGACGATGTCGCATTTATCCAGTGCCTGCTGACCGTCGTGTGCCACGTCCACGGCGCAGCCATGCTTGTTCAGCCCGGCCGCGATGTAGGTGGCCAGGGGTTTTTCGTCCTCGACCAGCAGCACCCGCATCCGCCCAGTATCCCCAGCACCGCATATGAGTGGCGTATGGGCCGGCGATCGGTTGACGATGCCCGGTCGTCGGTAGACCTGCATCGGTCCGTGTGTCGATCGGGAAGGACGTGATCATGGAATCGGCTTCACGTGGTGTCGACCGGCGGCGGCTGATCAGCTGGGGCGGATTGGCCGCCGCCGGCGCGGTGGCCGGAGTGCCGCTGATGGGTGCCGGGATCGGCTACGCCGGCTCGGCCCCGACCGGCTCGTCCGGGCACGACCGCATCCCGCCGGACACCCTGCCCGGCGGAGCCTACGACCGGTACGTGGCGCAACTGGCCACGGAGGGCAGGTTCTCCGGTGTGGTGCTGCTGTCGCACCGGGGGCGGACGGTGCTGTCCCGCAGTTACGGCATGGCCGACAAGGAGAAGGGGATCCGCAACCACGAGGGGATCGCGTTCAGCCTCAGTTCGGCGGGCAAGCCGTTCCACGCGGTGGCCGTGTTGCAGTTGGCGCAGCAGGGCAAGGTGCGGCTGACAGACCCGGTGGGCAGGTACCTGACGGGCTTTCCCAAGGACATCGCCGAGCAGGTGACCATCCACCACATGCTGGCCGGCAACTCCGGGATGAACACCCCGGCCGAGGACACGGAACGCGTCTTCCAGAGTCGGGAGGAGGTGCGCGAGTACTGCGAGCAGTGGGCCCGGCAGTCGAAGCTGGTGGCCCCCGTCGGCACTCCCACCGACCACGCCGGCGCCGAGGTCGCCATCCCCGCGTTGATCATCGAGGCCGTGACCGGCAAGACATACTGGGACTACGTCCAGGAGAACATCTTCCGGCGCTGCGGCATGACCGGCACGGGGTTCTACACCAGGCCCCAGTGGCTCACCGACAGGCACATCGCGCACCCCTACATGATGTTGGCCGACGGCAACCGGGTCGACGCCGTCCGCAACCTGGACAAGAGCAGCCCGTACCTGGCCGGCAAGAACCCGGGCCGCGCCTTCATCGATGCCCCGGGGGACGGCGGCTTCGCCACCGCGCCGGATCTGGTCCGGTTCGCGCACGCGCTGGGCGACGGCACGGTGCTGAACCGGCCCTGGGCCGACCTGCTCACCGCGGCCAAGATCCCCCACGGTCCGGCGTCGTTCGGGTCTTACACGATTCCGGTCCGCATCGTCAACGGTCAGTGGATGTTCGCGCGTGCCGGCGGCAACCCCGGTGTCGGCGCCAGCTGGAGCAGCTACCCGTACACCGGCTGGGTCGGGGTCATCCTCAGCAACAGCGACGGCGCGCCGCTGCAGGAGATGAGCCAACGGGAGATGCAGGCCGTCACCGGGGGTTCGCCCGACGGCGGCGGGCCGGGTGGGGGTGGCTGACGCGATCTCCTGACCTGTTCGTGGGTGGTTCACGCCCGGCAGCGGTTGGTTGGGCCAGCAGCCGTTCAGGGACGGCCTGGGTGGACGGACGGAAGCGGAGTTGGCGTGCTCAAAGACTGGCACTACTGGATCGGTACGTTCACCGGCGTGGTGGCGACCACGATGGCCGCACTGCCCTTGGCCGCGCTGGCGGTGTCGGCTCTGGCACGCCGCCGCAAAGCCACCGGCAGCACGCCGGCGTGGGCGTGGCGGATGTCGCTCGCCGAGGTCGGCATCGTCTACCTGACGGTGCCATGGGTATGGATGATCCTGTTGCCGGGCACCCGGGCCGGGACGAGCCTGGTACCGCTGCTGGATCTGCTCGCGATCCTCACCGACCGGGGGCCGGTGACGCTGACGGGCCAGGTCGTCGGCAACCTGCTGGTGTTCGCGGCACTGGGATTCTTCGCCCCACTGCGGTTCGCGGTGCTGGCGTCGGTGCCGCGGATCGTCGCGCTCGCGGCGGGCTGCTCGGTCCTGGTCGAGGCCGCGCAGTACGTCCTGCGGCTGGATCGGGTGTCGTCCGTGGACGACGTACTGCTCAACGCCGCCGGCGCCGGACTGGCCGCGCTGGCGTCACGCCGCTGGTGGCGCACTGCGAACCGAGCGTCGTCAGATCCATCTCGATCACCCATGGCAACGCGACGCTGAAGACCAGCGCCAAGATCAGACGTCGAGGGGGGTTAAGGCCGGCCTGACACCTCGCGCTCTCGTGCGGGAGCCGGTGGCGCCGCCGTGGAGGGTCACGCGGGGCCGCGTTCCCTCTGACCCGCTCGGCCGAGGTCTGGCGACCGCTTGAGCAGGACGACACCGCCCACGATGAAGATGATGCTGAGGACCAGCCCGGTGACGTTGCCCTGGGCCAGGGTCGCGAAGAGGCCCAGGAGGCCCACGATGACCGCCACGCCGCCGACAAGTCGCATGACGTAGCCGCCGACTGACTTGACTCGTTCATTCGCCATGGTGATTCTGTGCCCGACGGGCCGGTGCCACAAACACGGGATGGCGGCGGAGCGCTCAGGCGCCGCCGAGCCGGTGGTGCTCGTCGGTCTCCATGTCGATGAAGGCCTGGATCATGCCGCGGTAGATCCGCTCGATCAGGTCCGGATCCGCGCCGGCGTCGCCCGCGAGCGTGCGGACCCGGGCCACCACCTGCGCCACCCGGTCCGGCGCGCGGACCGCCTGCTTGTCGCTCTTGAGCGGGGCCGCCCGCCGGACCAGCGCCTCCCGGCGGGCGAGCAGCACGACGAGCGCCGCGTCCAACTCGTCGATCTGGGCGCGGATGTCGGTAAGCGCCGACGCGGTGTCTGTCATGCCGGAAATCGTCGCACGGCGGGAGCGGCTGCTCGGACCGTCTCCAACCGATCGAACGCCGAGAACGGCGGTGTCCCCGGCCGTCTGTCGGCCGGGGACACCGTCGAAGCGCTGGATCGGGTGCGACCTCAGGGGCAGTCGAACCAGCGGGTCTCCTCGCCGTCGCCGTAGTAGGCGTTCATCGGGCAGTTGTACCAGGTTCCGGTGGCGTGCGCGTAGATCTGCGCGTACTCCGGGTACCACTCGGAACCATTACTTCCCTTGTAGACACCGATGAAGTCCGGGCGTCCGATGTCGAACCACGAGAATGGCCCGAAATAGTCATTGCTGTTGCGCTCGAAGTTGTCGGCCGAGTTGTCGAGGTTGACGTAGCCGGGCGACTCGGCGACCGTGCCGTAGACCTTCATCTTCACTGTGGCGTCGGTGCCGGCACCGTTGATGTTCGCGGTGTGCACGAAGATCGTGTACCGCTGAACAGCGTTGACGCCCATGTCACCGGCCGCGGCGGCGCTGGCGGCGGTGCCGCCGAGCAACGCCGTCATCATCACGACGAGCGCGCCGGCAACTGCGATGGGAATTCGGAATCTCATGACTGACTTCCTCCTACTGGGAGCTGAGCACGATTACTGCGACGACTGTGGCAGCGCCTACTGCCGCGACGCTGACGTGGCGCTGAAAATGCCGGCACCGTCCGGTCTCCGACTGAGCCGTCCAGGCCGCCTGTTCGGTCGATAACCTGAGCCGAATCGTGTGGTTGAGGCGGGGGGCCCAATGCGAGTCAGGCTTCTTGGACCAGTCGACGTGACCACGGAGACGACCGTCCTCACGATTTCCGGACTCCGCCGCAAAGGCGTGCTCGCCGTGCTCGCCCTGCACCCGGGCGTCATCGTCAGCACCGACCGCCTGATCGACGTGATCTGGGCGGACCAGGCTCCCGCCACCGCCCCGAACAGCCTGCAGAGCCACGTGTCCTACCTGCGTCGTGTCCTCGGTGCCCGCGGCGCGATCGTGGGTCGCCCACCCGGCTACCTGCTGGATCTGCCCGGCGAGGCCACCGACGTCGAGGTGGCCGAGCGGCTGATCCGCGAGGGCACCCGGTCGACCGACCACGGACGGGCCCGCACGCTGCTGGCCGATGCCCTTGACCTGTGGCGGGGTCGTTCACTTGTCGATGTCGCAAGCCTCGACTGGCTGCACGCGCAGGCCGAACGCCTGGAACACCTCCGGTTGGTCGCCGTGCGCGCGCTCACCGACAACCGCCTGGCGCTCGGCGAGCACGCCCGACTCGTACCGGAGCTGGAGCTGTTGGCCCAGCACCATCCCCTCGACGAGCACATCCACGAACAACTCATGGTGGCGCTCTACCGCGCCGGCCGACAGTCCGACGCGCTCACGACGTACCGACGGTTGCGCCGCACCCTCCGCGACGACCTGGGCATCGAGCCGAGCCCGGCGTTGCGCGACCGGGAGCGCGCCATCCTGGCGCAGGACCCGGCGCTCGCCTGGTCGGCGCCGGCCGGCGAGGTGGTCACGGTCGCGGCCCGGAAGTCCGCGCCGGCCCAACTGCCCCCGGCGGTACGCGCCTTCGCCGGTCGTCACGACGAGTTGCGCTGGCTTGACGAACGGCTCGGCCGGTCGGGTGCGCCAAACCCACCCGGGGTGGTCATCTCGATCATTTCCGGGACACCGGGAGTCGGCAAGACGACGCTCGCCGTGCACTGGGCCCACCGGGTCGCCGACCACTTCCCGGACGGTCAGCTCTACGTCAACCTGCGGGGCTTCGATGCCGGTGGGGCGGTGCTGGACCCCGCCGACGCGATCCGGGGATTCCTGGACGCGCTCGGTGTGCCGGTGGAGCGCGTCCCGGCCGGCCTGTCCGCCCAGGCCGCGCTCTACCGCAGTCTGCTGACCGGCCGGCGGGTCCTCGTCCTGATCGACAACGCGCGCGACGCGGAGCAGGTCCGCCCGCTGCTGCCCGGCTCGGCCGGCTGCCTTGCCGTGGTGACCAGTCGCAACCAGCTCACCCCGCTCGTCGCCGGCGAGGGCGCCCAGCCGCTCGCTCTCGACCTGCTGCCCGCGTCCGAGGCCCGGGACCTGCTGGCCCGCCGGCTGGGCGGTCATCGGGTCGCCAGCGAGCCGGTCGCCGTCGATCAGATCATCGCGAGCTGCGCCCGGCTGCCCCTCGCGCTGGCCGTCGCCACCTCGCGGGCCGCCACCCGTCCCGGCTTCCCGCTGGCGGCCCTGGCTGGCGAGCTACGCGACGCGGCCGACGCGTTGGACGCCTTCGACGGCGGCGACCCGACCACCGACGTGCGCGCCGTCTTCTCGTGGTCGTACCGGGCGCTGAGCCCGGCGGCCGGTCGGATGTTCCGGCTGCTGGGCTTGCATCCCGGTCCGGACATCGCCGTGCCCGCCGCGGCCAGCCTGGCCGGCGTCCCGCTGCGCGAGGCCCGTGGGCTGTTGACCGAGCTGACCCGCACCCATCTGGTCATCGAACACGCGCCCGGCCGGTACGCCATCCACGATCTGCTGCGCGTCTACGCGACCGAGCTGACCCACGACCTCGACAGCGACGGCGAACGTCGGGCCGCCGTGCGCCGGGCGCTCGACTCGTACCTGCACATCGCGTACGCCGGTGCCCGGCTCCTGCAACCGTTCCGCGATCCGATCGACCCGGGCATCGTCGACCCGGGCGTCGCGGCGGTGACGCCGGCCGACGCCGGGCAGGCGATGGCCTGGTTCATCGCGGAGCATCCGGTGCTGCTCAACGCCGTGACCCGCGCGGCCGAGGACGGGCTGCACGCGCACGCGTGGCGGTTGGCCTGGACGATGGCCGACTTCTTCGACCGCAAGGGTCACTGGCAGGACTGGGCCGCGACCCACGAGACGGCGGCGACCGCCGCCGACCTGCTCGCCGACCGTTGGGCGGCCGCGAGCGTACGTCGTGGTCTGGGCCGTGCCCGCGCCCAACTGGGCCAGTTCACCGAGGCGCACGCCCAACTCCGACAGGCGACCCACCTGTACGCCCTCCTGGGCGACCTGACCGGCCAGGCGCACGTGGCCCGCAGCACCGCCTGGGTCTGTGCCCGGCAGGGGCGGCACCGGGAGGCCCTGGCCCACGCCCAGCACGCGCTGGCGTTGTTCGAAGCCGTCGGCGACCGCGCCCTCCAGGCCCGCGCCCTCAACTCGGTCGGCTGGCAGTACGCCCAACTCCGCGACCACGGTGCGGCCCTGCGGCACTGCCGGCGGGCGCTGCGCCTGGTACGCGAGGTGGGCGACCGGTTCGGTGAGGCCAACACCTGGGACAGCATCGGCTACGCCCACCACCACCTCGGCGACTACCGGCAGGCCACCGCCTGTTACCAGCGGGCGGTGGAGCTGTTCCGGGATCTCGGCGACCGCTACTACGAGGCCGACACGCTCACCCACGCCGGGGAGAGCCACCAGGCGGCGGGTGACCCGGAGGCCGCCCGGCTCGCCTGGGTGCGGGCGTTGGACATCCTCGGCGCGCTCGGCCACTCCGACGCCGACCGGCTCCGCGCCATGCTCCGCCACCACCCGCCCGTCCGACCCCCGACCCCGGCACCCTGCGCCTGACCCGGCCCGGCCGCAGGGCACCCGTCGGCCGCTGGCGGAGTGGGCTGCGACTCCGACACGGCGCCCGGTGCGTCAACGCCCGCAGGTTCGCGTGGATCCCGCGCCGGTGGCCGTTTTCAGCGCCCGTGCCGGGCGGCGTAGCGACGTGGGGGCTCGTATAGTTCCGACGGTGCAGAGGGCGAAGGTTCGGCAGGCGTACGGGTCCATCGCAGATCTCTACATCGACCTGTTCGGCACGAGCCAACAGGTCGACCCCGACGACCTCGCCTTCATCGGCCGACACCTGGCAGGTCAGCCCGGCACGGTGCTCGACCTCGGCTGCGGCCCCGGCCATCTCACCGGTTACCTTCGTTCGCTGGGCGTCGACGCCAGGGGGATCGACCTGGTCCCCGAGTTCGTCACCCACGCACAGGCGGCCCACCCGGGCGTCGAGTTCCAGCTCGGGTCGTTCGAACGCCTCGACGTCGCCACCGGCTCCATCGACGGCATCCTGGCCTGGTTCTCGACGATCCACCTGCCGCCAGCGGAGTTCGACGGGGTGCTCAGCGAGTTCCGGCGGGCAGTGGCCCCGGGTGGGCGGTTCGTGCTGGGCTTCTTCGACGCCGACGAGGTCGGTCCCTTCGACCACAAGGTGGTGACCGCCTACCGCTGGCCCCCCGACGAGGTCTCCGAGCGACTCAACCGGGCCGGCTTCCGGGAGGTCGCACGCCAACAGCGGCCCAGCGAAGGCGGTCAGCGGCCATATGCCGCTATCGCGGCCGTCGCGCAGGGCCGAGCCGGGTAGCCGGGACCGTCAGCGCGGTGGGTGTCGATCGGGTCGGTCGGCGCCGTCGACGAACGCCGCACGCGGTTCGAGATGCTGCCCCTGCGCGTACTCCGCGGCGAAGCCGGCCGCGCCGAGCGCCTCGACGGCGGCCGCCCGCACGGCCGCCAGGTCGGCCGCGTCATCGGGATCGGGCACCTGGCCCAGCGCCGCGAAGGCGGCGTCCGTGACGGCGACCAGCCGACCGGCCCGCGCGTGGTCACCGTGGGCCGACGCGAGCGCGGCGCCCGCCAGGCAGACGTACGGGACGAAGTCCGCCCAGCCGTTCCGGAAGACCCTCTCCCGACTCGCGGCGAACAACGTCCGTGCCGAGTCGAGATTGCCGAGACCCAACTCGCAGAACCCGAGGTTGTGGGTCTCCGAGTTGACGAGTCTGGGCTGGCCCAGAGCCTCGTTGAGCGCGATGCTGTCCTGGTAGAGCTGCCGAGCCCGGGTCAGGTCGCCGGACATCCGGGCCACGGCGGCCAGCACGTGGCGGGGTCGCTCCTCAAGACTCCGGTCGCCGGAGCGAAGAGCCACCCCGAGCGCCTGCCGAGCGCGCGCCTCCCCGCCAGGGAGGTCACCCGCACGGATGGCGACCCGGGCGAGGGCGTACCGGGCCTCCACCTCCCCCGACGGATCACCGGCCGCCCGCGCCCGGTCGATCTCGGCCTCGCTCATCCGCACCACCGCGTCGGTCTCGCCCCGGCGGAAGGCCGCGCGAACATCCTCGCTGAAACCCACGTCTGTCGTCCCTCCCGCTCCGGGCCGCGCCTCGATCCGTGCTGGCCTGGTCAAGTGCGCCGCCGCCGGCGTCGTGTCGTCGGCCAGGTCAGCCCGGGAAGCGAGTATGCCCTGGGCCGGTTTCCACAGCCGGGAAACCGGCCCCAGGCAGGTCGATTGTGTCGCTCGGCCGGTTGCGGCCGCGCCGACGGTCAGGCGGCGAGCTTGCCGGCGATCGTCACTACCCGCTGAGCCATGTGGTCGAGGGCGTTGAACTGCGCGTCGCCCAGCGGCGCGTCGTTGCTCCCGCCGGTGACGTGCGAGACGCCGTACGGGTTGCCGTCGGCGAACTTCACCGGGTCGGTGTAGCCGGGTGCGACGACCAGACCGCCGAAGTGGTGGATCGTGTTGTAGAGCGCCAGGAGCGTCGACTCCTGCCCACCGTGGGCGGTCATGGTCGCGGTGAAGCCGGCGTACACCTTGTTGGCCAGCAGGCCCTGCCCCCACTGCGGGCCGAGGGTGTCGAGGAACTGCTTGAGCTGGCTGGCGACGTTGCCGAACCGGGTGGGGCTGCCGAACAGCACCGCGTCGGCCCAGACGACGTCGTCGGCGGTCGCCTTCGCCTCGTTCTTCGTGGCGTCGAAGTGCTGGCTCCAGGCAGCGTTGGAGGCGATGGCCTCCTGCGGGGCAAGCTCCGGAACCTGGCGCAGCCGCACCTCGGCGCCGGCCTTCTCGCCGGCCTCGGCGAGCCGCTTGGCCATGGCGTGGACGGTGCCGGTCGAGGAGTAGTAGATGACGGCGAGCTTAGTCATCGGAGGGGTCCTTTCGTCGAGGTAGTTGCCGCCGATAAATTTGCGCCGGCAACAATCTGACTCTAGCAACGGCAGCGACCGGTTGCCACCGGACCCCGTCGCTCGACGCGTCCGCCCACGGTGAGGGCCTCAGATTGCGACAAACGGTGCTCGGCGGCGGAGAACCGGCGGCCCCTGGGGCAGGCCAGTGGCCGGTACGATCGGCCGCGTGGATCTGGACGTCACCGCCGACCGGCTCGGGGTACCCGTCGACGACGTCGACCGCGTGCACCGCCTGGCGAACGACCATCCGTCGGCCCCGCTTCCCGCCAAGGCCGACGCGCCCGCGATCCTGGACCGGCTCGCGGTACGGCCGGACGACGCCGCCGAGATCATGGCCGGCTGGCCCGACCCCGACTCACCATCGTGGACCCCGGAGTTGCGCTGGCTGCTCGACCGCTCGACCGCTCTGGTCCTCGCCGACCTCGGAGGCCACGCCTGGCTGCCGCCCGGTCCGGAGCTGCCGCGCGAACGAGGTCCGGCCTGGCGGCACCTCTACGTGTACGCGTACCTGGCCCTGGTCGACGTCGTCCGGGGATACCACCGCGACCACGGCATCACCGATGAGGTGTCCTGGGCGACCCTCGCGGACCTGGGCCGCAACCTCGCGATCGACAGGCGGATGCACCGCGAGGGTTGGCCGGTCATGCAGAGCTGGCTGACGTTGCACGCGCGCGGGGGCCTCTACGAGTTGGGCCGACTGCAGCACCAGCGCGGCGGCAGCGCCATCGACCTGCACATCCCCGAGGCGGGGCCGCTGACCCCGGAGGCCGTCGCGGCGTCGCTCGACCAGGCCCGCGCGTTCTTCCCACGCCACTTTCCCGACGAGCACTACACCGCGTTCGCCTGCGGCTCCTGGCTGCTCGACCCGCAGTTGCGGGAATACCTGCCCGAGGCCTCCAACATCATCCGGTTCCAGCAGCGCTTCGAGCTGGACCCCTACGAGGAACCGGAAGGGCTGGACGCCGATGTCGAGGTGCTGCGATTCGTGTTCCGCACCCTGACCACCCCACTCGACTCGTTGCCGCGCGACACCGTGCTCCGGCGTGCCGTCGTCGACCACCTGAAGGCCGGCCGCCACTGGCGCTGGCGCCGGGGCCGATTCCCGATCTAGCCAGACCACTGGCGACGGTGCCACCACGGGCCGCCCCGTTCGCGGCCCCTCAGCCGCACGCGTACCGCGCCGCACCGGTCGGCGGGCGTCCACGGCGGTGACCGGTGGGTCACTGCAGAATCTCGACGTACCCGTCGCTGCCATGTACGCGGATCCGCTGTCCGTCGGAGATCAGCCGGGTGGCGTCCACCACGCTGACGACAGCCGGCAGGCCATACTCCCGGGCGATCACCGCGCCGTGTGTCATCAATCCTCCGACCTCCGTCACCAGGCCTGCGATGGCGACGAAGAGAGGCGTCCAGCTCGGGTCCGTGTGCGCCGTGACGAGGATGTCACCCGGTTCGAGATGAGCCTGGGCGATGTCCAGGATGACGCGGGCGCGCCCTTCGACGGTCCCGGCGGAGACCGGCAGGCCGATCAGGGCGCCGGCCGGCGCGTCGTCGCGTCGGTACGCCCCGGTGAGGGCCTCGCCGTCGGAGGTCAGCACCCGGGGCGGCGTGAGCGCCTGGTACGACCGGAACGCGTCCTTGCGTTGCTGGATCAGCGTGTCGTCCACCACCTGCTTCGAGCGCACGACGTCGTGCAACTCCTGGAAGGTGAGGTAGAAGGCGTCCTCCCGCTCGCGGAGCACGTTGGCCCGCACGAGGCGCTCGGCCTCCCGCAGCAGGGCCTGCTTGTAGACGAAGTAGCGGCTGATGATGCCGTACTTCGGGTACTCCCGGTAGCCGACGAAGATCCGGACGCGGTCGATCATCCGCTTGGTCTCGTCGGCCTTCTGCTCCCCGTCCGGCAGTGCCCGCAGGCGCGTCAACACCTCCTGCGTCTTCTTCTCAGCCTCCTGCCGCCCCTGCTCGAAGCGCCGCTGGGCGGCGCCCGGCGCGAAGTTCGCGACGTTGTCGAGGAGCACGGGCAGGAGCGTGGCGGGGCGTTCGCGCCACCGCGGTCTCGTGATGTCGATCTCGCCGACGCAGCGCATGCCGTACCGGTCGAGGTAGGCCTCGATGGCGTCGCGCGCTTCGGTCCCGCCCGCGAGCTTCGGCAGCTCGTCCAGGAAGTCGTCGTCCTCGACGCCCCGCAGGAACTCCACCACCTCCGGGTACGGACGGATCACGTCCGCGACGTCGAGCAGCGCGAGCCCCATCTCCGAGGTGATGTTGCCGGGGGCGGACAGCGTGAGGGTGTCGGCGGCGTTCTTCTCGCCGAGCCACTCCGACAGCCGGTCGTTGAGCCACCAGGTGGCCTGCATCCCCGCCATGATCGCCTGCATGCTCAACGGATCGCCGAGATTCCGCTTGTGCTCCGCGAAGGCCTCCAGCAGGAAGTCGAACAGCGCTGGCCCGGTCAACGTGTCGATGTCGTGGCGCAGGGCGGCGATGGACGCCTCGCTGCGCTCGATCAGCCCGGTGACGATGGCCGGATCGTTCTCGATCGGGGTGGACGTCGCACCGCCCGGCGGCCTGACGGGCTCGCTGTCCGGCAGCGCCGGGACGAAGTCGGGGCGGTCGAGGACGGTCTCCAGCGCGTCCCGGGTCAGCGGATCGATCCGGCCGGCCATCTCCAGGAAGTTGGCACGGCTCGCCGGCGCGGCCAGCATCCGGGTCGCGTCGACGAACAGCCGGCCGCCGGCCTCGTGCATCGGCGCCATGGCCGTCAGCTGCCACATGGAGAGGCCCAGCGGCTTCATGGGATCGGTCATCATCTGCTGGTGGCCGACGGAGAGGTAGATGTGGTTTTCCTGGTCGGGGGCCGTGGGGATGGGGAAGAGCGTGGTGATCGGCCGGCTCTGCACGATCTGGAAGTCATCGTCGACCAGGCACCATTCGATGTCCTGCGGACAGCCGACCTGCGCCTCGATCCGCCGCCCGAGCCGCACGAGCCGCACGACCTGCGCATCCGTCAGCGCCGGCTGCTCCTGACGCTGCGGGTCGATCGGCACCTCCTGCGTTCCGCCACCCGGTACGGCGTGCACGGCGACCTGTTTGGCGGCGACCGCCCTGGCGACGACCGCACCGTCGCGCACCGTGAAGACGTCCGGGTTCACCCGGCCGGAGACCAGGGCCTCGCCGAGGCCGAAGCTGGCGTCCACCGTGGCGACCTTCCGGTTGCCGGTGACGGGGTCGGCCGTGAACAGGACACCGGCCGACCGCGGGAAGACCATCTGCTGCACGACCACGGCCATGCCGACCTTCCGGTGGTCGAAGCCGTTGCGCAGCCGGTAGGTCACGGCCCGCTCGGTGAACAGCGACGCCCAGCACCGACTGACGTGCGCGAGGATCGCCGCCGGGCCCAGGATGTTCAGGTAGGTGTCCTGCTGGCCCGCGAAGGAGGCCGTCGGCATGTCCTCCGCGGTCGCGCTGGAACGCACGGCGTAGGCGGACTGCTCGCCGTGCACGAGGAGCGCGCCGGTGATCGCCGCGGCGAGATCGTCGGGGATGGCGATCCCTTCGATGCGCTTGCGGACCTCGGCGCTGAGCGCGCCGATCGCCTCCCGGTCATCCGGCCTCAGGCGGGACAGTTGATCAAGCAGGCCGCCGATCGCCGGCCCTTCCGCCACGATCCGCCGGAAGGCAGCAGTGGTGACGCAGAATCCCGCAGGCACGCGGATGCCGTCGATCCGCGACAGCCCACCCAGGTTCGCGGCCTTGCCGCCGACGAGTGCGACACGGCTCTGGTCGACCTCTCGAAGATCCACAACGTACTGCTCGATCATCGCCGCACCTCCCGGGCCGCCGTGCTCCGTCGCATCGCGGCCGCCGAAAACGCCAGCAACCGCCGCGCCGATCTCATCCGCGGACCGCGGTGGCCGCGCCCCCCGTACAACGACAACACACCCACGTCGTACCCCCGTTTTTCGTCGGCGCCGTGTCCGGCCGCCGATTCTGCGCCACGACCCGGGTCTTGCCGCAAGCCCCCAGGTACGGTATAAGTTAGAAGTGGCAGGGAGTCTGATCTCCCTGCCTTTTGTTGTGGTCGCCCGTCGCAGGCTGAGGCCCCTCGTTACGCCGGCCCGGCCACCGACGCCAGGCGACCGACCCGAGGATGCTCAGCACCGCCGGTGCGAGCACCAGCCGGATGACGGTGACGTCGATGATGACCGCGGTCGCCAGACCGATACCGATCATCTTGATGCTGGTGTCCTGGATCGGCACGAAGGACAGGAACACCACAGTCATCACCGCCGCGGCGGCCGTGATCAGCCGACCCGTGCCGTCCACGCCGACGAGGATGGCGCCCTGGACGTCGTGGCCGCTGTCGTACTCCTCCTTGACGGCCGAGAGCAGGAACACCTCGTAGTCCATCGAGAGCCCGAAGAGGACCGCGAACAACAGCATCGGCACCATCGACATGATCGGCACGGGTTCGTCGATGCCGATCAGCGACAGGCCCCAGCCCCACTGGAAGATGACCACCAGGACGCCGAACGCCGCGCCGATCGACAGCAGCGCCAGCACCGCCGCCTTGATGGCGATCACGGGCGCCCGGAACATCGCGATCAGCAGCAGTGCCGCCACGACCAGCACGGCGAGCACCATCCAGGGCAGCCGACTGCCGACCGCGTCGGACAGGTCGGTGACGAAGGCGGTGGGACCGCCGACATAGATGCGCCCGTCCGTGCCCTGCTCGGCCGCCGGTGCCACGTCATCGCGGATGCGGTGCAACAGGTCACTGACCTCGGCGTCCTGCGGCGAGTGCCTGGGCACCACGGTGAGTAGCGCGAAGCCACCGTCCTGGCTCGGCTGGGCCGGGGTCACCACTGACACTTCCGGATCGGCCGAGAGGCCGCTGCTCAGCTTCTGCATCATCGCGTCGCCCTGCCCACCGCTCGGCAGGTCGGCAACGACCAGGAAAGGCGCGTTCCAGCCGGCGCCGAACTCCGCGGCAACCGTGTCGTACGCCTTGCGCTGGGTGAAGCTCGTCGGGGCGTTGCCGTCGTCGGGTGTGCCCAGCCGCAGGCTGAACATCGGGATCGTGAGCACGACGAGGACCAGCAGCGCACCGGCGGCGTACGCGTAGCGGTTCTTCGCGACGCGGTCCGCCCACCGGCCCCAGCCGCCGAGCGCCTGAGCCGCGCCGGGCTCTCCGGCGACCGGCGCGTCCTTGCGCCGACGGCCGATGCGGAGGGCGTTGACCTTCGGCCCCAGCAGCCCGAGCACCGCCGGCAGCAGCGTCAGTGCGGCGAGCATCGTCATGCTGACAGTCAACGCCGCGGCCACACCCATGCCGCCGATGAACGGGATGCCGGTGAGCAGCAGGCCGAGGATCGCCGCCACCACCGTGGCGCCGGCGAACAGCACCGCGTGGCCTGCTGTGGCGAGCGCCCGGCCGACGGCGTCGGCCTTCGGCATACCGGTCGAGAGGTAGTGCCGGAACCTCGTGACCACGAACAACGCGTAGTCGACACCCGCCCCCAGGCCGAGCATCACCGCCACGATCGGGGCGATGGCCGGGATGTCCATGCTGGTTCCGGCGATCAACACCAGTGCGGTGCCGGCCATCAGCCCGAGCACGGCAACCAGCACGGGCAGTCCGGCGGCGACCACCGAACCGAACGCGAGCAACAAAATGAGCAGCGCCGCTCCGACGCCGATGAGCTCGGAGCCGCTGGTCTCCGGGGTGGCAGCGAGATCCACCACCAGGCCACGGAACTCCACAGTCAGCCCGGCGGCACGAGCCCTGTCGGCAGCGGCGTCGAGCCGCTCGCTCTGCTCGGCGGTGAGGTCGCCGAGCTCCCTGTCGTACTGCACGGAGCTGATCGCGGTGCGGCCGTCGGCGCTGAGCTGACCGCCCCCCTCGGCCAGCGGGTCGGCGGCGGACCGGACATCCGGCTGGCCGGCGAAGTCCGCGACCACCGCGCGGATGGCGTCGGCCCGGGTCGGATCGCGCAGGGTGCCGCTGTCGCTGTGCCAGACGACGTCGGCGCTGGCGGCCCCGAGTTCGGCGAAGTGCTTCTGGGTGAGGTCCACGGCACGTTGCGACTCCGCGCCGGGAATGCGGAACTCGTTGACGAAGACGCCGCCGCTGGCCTGAGCCACACCGAGCAACGCGAGGACGCTCACGACCCAGGCCGCGATCGTGAGCCATGGGCGCCGGGCGGTGGTACGCCCCACCCGCTCAAGGGTTCTCTGCATGCCCACACGGTAAGTGCAGCGAGCGCATTATTGCAATGACTGCAACATCAGGGCTTGTAGGATGCAGCGATGACGGGCAACATGGGCCTTCGCGAGCGGAAGAAGGCGCGCACCAGGCAGGCGCTCGTCGACGCGGCGATCGCACTGTTCGCCAGCAAGGGATACGACGAGACCACAATCGCCGACGTGACAGCCGCCGCCGACGTCTCGCCCCGCACCTTCTTCGTCCACTTCGCCAGCAAAGAGGACGTCCTGTTCGACGATCCCCCGCTCAAGCTGGACCTCTTCACCGATGTGCTGGCGCACCCCGGTCCGGACGAGACCCCCGCGCAACTGCTGCTCCGGGCGTTCCGCTCGGTGCTCCACTCCGACACCGACCTCATGGGCCAGTCCGAGCGCATCCGCGCCGACCTGATCCTCCAGACACCGGCACTGCAGGCCGGTGCCGTACGCAAGGTGTTGGAGGGTCAACGCCAGCTCGTCCGAGCGCTGCTCGACGCGTATCCCGACACGTTGGACCCGGTAGCCGCCTCGGCGCTTGTCGGTGCCGTGGTGGGCACCCTGGTCGGCGCGATCACCGTGCTCTACTCCGACGCCGCGGTGGCGGCCCGGTTGGCCGCCGATCCGCAGCAGATGCGCGCCGAGCTGGAAACGGCCATCACGTCCACCTGGCAACACCTCGGCGGCACCGGCTGATCCACCTGCGCGAAACGCGATCGGGCGCCCCGTCGGGGCGCCCGAACCACTCCTGACCCGACGCCGATCGACTACTCGCGTACGCCCGAGACCGGGAAGCTGCCGAACATGCCGGCCTTCACCGTGCCGGCCATGGTGTTCTCGTCGACGACGGTCGTGAAGGTCAGAGTCACGTTGAACCTCGACATCTTCATCTTCCAGTGCAGGTCGGCGCCGGACACCGCGCCGTCAAGTACCTCGCTCGTCAGGCCGCTGTCGAGATTGGTGACGGTTCCCGTGACCCGGTCTCCGGCGGTCTGGAGGTCGAGCTGGAGCCGCTGCTTGCCCATCGGGCTGTCGGTCGTCAACTGCCACTTGCCCTCGGCGCTCATGCGACCCCTCCCCGAACCAGCGTGGATGTCCCCGCCCAGGGTAGGAATCCCGGCCGCCCTGGGAGCACCCCTACCTCACCCCTAATCCCGGCACCGGCCTGGAGCCGGACGGCGTCACGCACCCCGTGCGGTATGGCGCCGTCGGTAGGGGTGGCCCACCGCGGTAGGCCCGGCTAGGTTCGAAACGTCCGAAAGTACGTGCGGCAGGCGTCGATCACACCCGCGACCCTGACCGTGCCTGCGGCGCGCCGCCGGGTACGACGAGAAGGGTCCCGTGCTTGTGCTGCTGAGCTGGCTGCTCGCGTCGACAGACGAGAACCCGGATGCGATCCGGATCGACGACCGGGCGGCGTCGTGGGTGCAGTTGCGCCGGCTCGCCGCCGCGGTGGCCGACGACCTGCACGGTGTGGACCGTGTCGCTGTCGACGCGACTGCCAGCCTGCACACGGTGGTCGGTGTGGTCGGTGCGTTGCTGGCCGGGTCCACGGTCATCCCGGTGCCGCCGGACGCCGGCCCGCTGGAGCGCGAGCACATTCTGCGCGACTCGGCGCCCGGAGCGTTGCTCGTGCCGGCCGACGGTGAACGCCGGGAGGCACTCGACGGGCTACCGACCATCCCGATCGACCTCGGACGAGGATCGGACACCATCCGTCCGGAACCGGATCCGGCCGGCATCGCGCTGATTCTCTACACGAGTGGCACCACCGGCGCGCCGAAGGGCGTGATGGTCTCCCGCCGAGCCATCGCCGCCTGCCTCGACGGGCTCGCCGCGGCGTGGCAGTGGACGCCGGACGACCTGCTCGTCCACGGCCTGCCGCTGTTCCACGTGCACGGCCTGGTGCTCGGCGTGCTCGGCCCCCTGCGAGTGGGAAGCCGGCTGCACCACGTGGGCCAACCCCGACCCCAGCGGTACGCGGCAGCGGCCGGCTCCCTCTATTTCGGCGTCCCCACCATCTGGTCCCGGATCGCCGCCGACCCGACCTCGGCCCGGGCCCTCCGCGCCGCGCGGCTGCTGGTGTCGGGGAGCGCCGCCCTGCCCGCGACGGTCTTCACCGACCTGGCCGGGCTCACCGGCCACCAGACCGTCGAGCGCTACGGGATGACCGAAACGTTGATCACGGTGAGCGCCACCGCCGACGGTCCCCGCCGCCCCGGCGCGGTCGGTCTGCCGTTGCCGGGAGTACGCACCCGCGTGGTGGACGAGCAGGGCCGCTCGATGCCCACCGACGGGGTGGCGATGGGCGAGCTTGAGGTGTGCGGCCCGACCCTCTTCGACGGGTACCTGAACCGGCCCGACGCGGACGCGGCCACCCGCACCGGGGACGGATGGTTCCGCACCGGCGACGTGGCCACGATCGGCCCGGACGGCTGGCACCGCATCGTCGGCCGGGCCGCCACCGATCTGATCAAGAGCGGCGGTTATCGGATCGGCGCGGGTGAGGTGGAGGACGCGCTGCTGGCGCATCCCGGTGTCCGGGAGGCCGCGGTGGTGGGTACGCCGCACCCCGACCTCGGCCAGCAGGTGACGGCGTACGTCGTGGGTGACGGGGTCGACGAGGCGCAACTGATCGAGTTCGTGGCCCGACAGTTGTCGACACACAAACGGCCCCGACAGGTGCGCCTGCTCGAAGCCCTGCCCCGCAACGCGCTCGGCAAGGTGCAGAAGAGCCAGCTCAGGGCAGAGTGATCCGGCTGGGGCGCTCAGCGCGGCGGCCCACCGAGCGACACGCCGTTACCCACCGCCACCGCCGTGAGCAGCAGTCCACGGTCCACCATCCACCGCCCGGAGAAGCCCACGAGCGGGCCGGGCACCAGCAGACGCGCCTCGAACCGGCGGCCGACCGGGTCGAGTGACACGGCCGCGTCCTCGAAACCCAACCACCGGCGGGTCAACGGAAACCACGCCTTGTACACCGCCTCCTTGGCGCAGAACAGCAACCGGTCCCAGTGCACCGTCGGATCGTTCGCGCGGAGCTGGGCGATCAGGTCGCGCTCACCGGTGCCGGCGATGGCGTCCAGGATCCCGGTCGGCAGCGCCTCGTGCGGCTCGGCGTCGACACCCACCGCGCTCAGCAGCGTGGCGGGAGCGGCCACGGCGGCCCGGTATCCCGCACAGTGGGTGATGCTACCGACCACACCGTCCGGCCAGCGCGGTGCTCCTCGCTCCCCCGCCGTCAGCGGGACGGCGGGATGCCCGAGCTTCGCCAGCGCCTCCCGGGCACAACGCCGACCGGTCGCGAACTCGCGACGACGCGTGGCGACCGCCCGCGCGACCAACTGTTCCTCCTCCCGGAAGAGCGGGGCCGGCAGTTCGTCGTCGAAGGCCTCGGCCGTGGCCGCGCCGGGTGGCAGGATCCGCTCGATCACGGTGCCACCACGCGGACCAGGGCGCACCGGTTCACGCAAGGATCCTGTCGTGGTACGCCCGGACCAGCGCATCGGCGGCATCGGCCACCGCGAGCGTGCCGGCCGCCACCGCCGCGTCCACCCCGGCTGGCACCGGCACCGCTGCCAGTTCGTCCAGGACCGCATGCCGGGCCTGCACCCGGATCGCCTCGACGCTCTGTTCAGACCGACGCCGCGCCAGCTCGCCCGACTCGGTGCCAGACCGGTACCTGGCGGCCAGCCGGTCGGCGAGCTCGACCAGTCCGGTGCCGTCGAGGGCACTACAGGTGAGCACGGGCGGCACCGGCCGGCCGTCCCGGGGCAACAGCCGCAGCGTCCCCGCAAGCTGGCGCGCCGCGGCCTGGGCCGGCTTGTCGCGGTCGCCGTCCGCCTTGTTGATCACGATCAGATCGGCGCGCTCAAGCACGCCCATCTTGAGCCCCTGCAGGTCGTCGCCCGCGCCCACCAGTCCGACCAGGAGGAAGGTGTCGGCGATGGCAGCCACGGCGGTCTCCGACTGGCCGACGCCGACCGTCTCCACGAGCACGACGTCGTATCCGGCTGCCTCCACCACCGCCACCGCCGCCGAGGTGGCGCGGCCGAGGCCGCCGAGCCGCCCGGACGAGGGCGACCCCCGCAGGTACGCCTCCGGTGCCGCCGCCAACCGGGACATCCGGGTGGCGTCGCCCAGGATGCTGCCACCGGTGCGCTCCGACGACGGGTCGACGGCCAGCACCGCCACCCGGTGCCCGCGCTCGATCAGCAGGGCGCCGAGCGCGTCGATCAACGTGGACTTCCCGGCGCCGGGCACGCCGGAGACGCCGATCCGGTGGGCGCGCCCGCGGTGTGGGGCGAGCTGGCGCAGCAGTCTCCGCCCGTTGTCGCGGTCGGCCGGCAGCGTCGACTCCAGCATCGTGATGGCCCTGCCGATCGCGGCCCGTGAGCCGGCGAGGACCGCCTCCGCGCAGGCCTCCACACCGGTGCTCACCGGGTGCCGCCAGCGCGATCGTCCAGGATGGCGAGCAACTTCTGAGCGGCTTGTGCGATCACCGTCCCGGAACCGAAGATCGCGGCCGCGCCGGCCGAGCGCAGCGCATCGTGGTCGCCCGGTGGGATGACCCCGCCGATCACCACGAGGATGTCGCCGCGGCCCATCGCCACCAGCTCGGCCCGCAGCTCGGGCAGCAGACTGAGGTGGCCGCCGGCGAGCGAACTCACCCCGACCATGTGCACGTCGGCGTCGACCGCCTGAGTGGCGACCTCACGCGGCGTCTGGAACAGGGGCCCGACGTCCACGTCGAAACCCAGATCGGCGAGTGCCCCGGCGACGACCTTCTGTCCACGATCGTGTCCATCCTGCCCGATCTTGGCGACGAGGATCCGGGGCCGGCGGCCGTGTCCGACGGCGAACGCGGAGACCGCCGCCCGGGCGTCCCGGACCGCGCTGTCGTCGCCGCTCTCCCGCTGGTAGACACCGGACACCGTCTGGACGGTGGCGACATGCCTGCCGTACACGCGCTCCAGCGCGGCCGACATCTCCCCCACCGTCGCGCCGGCCCGCGCCGCCTCCACGGCACAGTGCAGCAGGTTACCCGGTCCGGTGGCGCTGGACGGGCCGGCCGCGGCCACCACCATCGCCTCCAGGGCGGCGGCGCAGGCAGCCTCGTCCCGGACTTCCCGCAGCTGGCGCAGACGCTCGGTCTGGGCCCGCAGCACCGCGGCGTTGTCCACCTTCAGCACCTCGATCCGCTCCCCTTCGGGCGCGGGAAAGACGTTGAGGCCAACCACCGGGCGGCGACGCGCGTCGATCCGGGCCTGCGTCCGCGCCGCGGTCTCCTCGATCCGCATCTTCGGCAGTCCCTGCCCGATTGCCTGGATCATGCCGCCGGCCGCTTCGATCTCGGCGAGATGCGTACGGGCCCGGGCGATCAGGCCCGCGGTCAGGTGCTCGACATACCCGCTGCCGCCCCACGGATCGATGACGCGGGTGGTGCCGGCCTCATCGCGCAGCAGGAGCTGGGTGTCCCGGGCGATCCGGGCGGAGAAATCGGTAGGCAGGGCGAGCGCCTCGTCGAAGGCGTTCGTGTGCAGCGACTGGGTGTGCCCCTGGGTGGCCGCCATCGCCTCCACAGCGGTGCGTACCACGTTGTTCAGGACGTCGTGCGCGGTGAGTGACCAGCCCGAGGTCTGACAGTGCGCACGCAGGCTCAGCGATTTGTGGCTGTGCGCCCCGAAACCGGACACCAGCTCGGACCAGAGCACCCGGCCGGCCCGCAGCTTGGCGACCTCCATGAAGAAGTTCATGCCGACCGCCCAGAAGAACGACAGCCGCTGGGCGACCTTGTCGATGTCCAGGCCGGCGTCGCGGGCCGCCCGCAGGTACTCGAGGCCGTTCGCCAACGTGTAGGCGAGCTCCAGATCCGCTGTGGCTCCGGCCTCGTGCATGTGATAGCCGGAGATGGAGATCGAGTTGAATCGGGGCATCCGGGCTGCCGTCCAGGCGAGGATGTCGGCCACGATCCGCATCGACGGCGCCGGCGGATAGATGTAGGTGTTGCGGACCATGAACTCCTTGAGAATGTCGTTCTGGATGGTCCCGCTGAGCTTCTCCGGGGGAATCCCCTGCTCCTCCGCCGCGACGATGTAGAGCGCCAGGATCGGGAGCACGGCCCCGTTCATGGTCATCGACACGCTCGTCCGGTCGAGCGGGATGCCGTCGAAGAGGATGCGCATGTCCAGGAGGGAATCGATGGCGACGCCGGCCATCCCGACGTCGCCGCGCGCCCGGGGATGGTCGGAGTCGTAGCCGCGGTGCGTGGGCAGGTCGAAGGCGATCGACAGACCGGTCTGCCCGGCCGCCAGGTTGCGGCGGTAGAAGGCGTTGGACTCCTCGGCGGTGGAGAAACCGGCGTACTGGCGGATCGTCCACGGCTGGGTGGTGTACATGGTCGGGTAGGGGCCGCGGAGGAAGGGCGGCGCGCCGGGCACGCCGCCGCCGACGCCGCCGACGGTGTACCGGTGCCGTAGCGGGATGCCTTCGAGCGTGTCACCGGCACTGCTCTGGCTGGTGATCAGGGCCGGTTCGGGCTCGCCGAACTCAAGGTCGCCGAAGTCCGGGATCATTGTGGCGCTCCCGCCTGGTCCAGCATCGCCGCGAGCACGGCCACCGCGTCGCAGCCCGGGTAGATGAGGCCGTCCGCGATCACGCCGGCCGTCGGAGGGGCGACGGCCCAGAGGTGTACCCCCGGACGGCGCAGTCGCTCGGGGATCGGGTCGCCGTCCAGCCCGCAGACACACACCACAGTCGCGGTGGACACCTCCTCGGTGGTGCGCAGGCCGGCGAGTTGGAGGACCCGCTCGACGATCGCGGTGTCGGCGGCCGCTGCCGGTGAGTCGAGCACCACCAGGCCGATCGGGGACACCTTGCCGTCCGCGGCGCGGTCGCGCAGCCGCTCGAACTCCACCGCGTGCCGACCTTCCGTGAGGGTCGCGGGTGGGTCCTCGTCGAGAGCGGGAAACTCGGTGACGCCGACGATCGGGCGGCGCAGGCGGCGGACGTCGGCTCGGCGCCGCTGCGCGGCCTGGGCCAGTTCGTCGGCGACCGTGCCGTCGGCGACGGAGGCCACCATTCCGCCGTTGCGCTCGATAGCGCGGAATCGGTCCCAGGCGGCGAGTGCCAGGTCACGGGTGAGGTGCTCGGCGTACCAGGAGCCGGCAGCCGGGTCCTCGACGCGCCCAACCTCGGTCTCCAGCCGCAGCACAGCGTGAGTCGTGCGAGCCAGCCGCCGGGCGTCCGCGCCGGACGGGCCGCGGCACGCGTCATGGGGCAGAACGGTCACCGCGTCCGCCCCACCCACGACAGCGGCGAACGCGGCCACTGTGGACCGGACGATGTTCGTCCACGGAGCGCGGGCGGTCATCATCGGCCGGGAGGTGACCGCGTGTTGACGTTGGCGCAGCGGTCCGGCGACTCCGGCAGCCCTGGCCACCCGGGTCCAGAGGAGCTGAGCGGCGCGGAGCTTGGCGATGGCCTGCCACTGGTCGCAGCCCACCGCGTAGCGGAACTCGATCTGACCCATGGCGGTCCGCACGTCGAGGCCCGCGGCGGTCAACTCGCGAAGGTAGGTGACTCCCGCGGCCAGCGCGTAGGCCAGCTCCAGCACGTCTGGCGCACCGGCATCGTGGTAGACGCTGGCGTCCACGGTGGCGGCCCGCAGCGGCGGGTGCTCGTCGACACAGCGGCGGGCGAGCCGGGTCAGCGGCGCCATCCGGGGTGACCGATTGGTGCGGATCGCCAGCCCCAGTGGGTCGGCACCGAGGTTTCCGCACAGTGGCACCGGGCGGTCCCGCAGTTGGCGCAGGAGCGCGTCGGCGGCCACCTCGGTCTGCGGGCCGGCGTCGAGCACCAGGCAGAGGCCACTCGACAGGACCGCGGGCGGCACGTCCTCGCCGACGAGCCAGAGCGAGGTCGTCCCCCCGGCCACCTCGTCGGCCAGATCGGCCTCGTCAGTGAGTTGCTGGCGGACGTCCCACGGGCCCGGGGCGGGGTGCACCTCCGGCACCGCGGGACCGTCCACGTACAGCGGTGCGATCGTGACGCCGTCGTCGGTGGTCGTGCTGAGGATGCGGTCGACGTCGGCCGCGTCGACGACCTTTCCGGTCCTGCGGAGCACCGGCAGGGCCAGCTCGCGCCAGAGATCCAGGGTCGCCGGGCTTTCCGTGGTGACTGACACTACTGCGCCTCCTTCGTGGTCCAGGTGTCGGCCTGCTGAAGTAGCTCGTTCAGCAGTTGCTCAGGGCTCGCGTCGACGGCTGCGTCCCGCAGTTGCTTCTGGACGAGGTCGCCGTAGCTGGGTCGGTGGACGTTTCGAAGGACGCCGATCGGGGTGGTGCCCAGGTCGGAGCCGGAGAGTCGGGTGAGGGCGAAGGCGTAGGCCGGATCCTCGACGGTGGCGTCGTGGACGATGGCCCGACCACCTTCCTGGACCTTGAGGCCGAAGCCGCCGTCCGGCTGCACGACAGAAAACTGTCGTTCGGCGCCGAACGTGATCGGCTGGCCGTGCTCCAGGCGGATCAGATGGTCGTCGCGACTGGTCGGATCCTTGATCAGCTCGAAGGCACCATCGTTGAAGATGTTGCAGTTCTGGTAGATCTCGACGAGGGCGCTGCCCTGATGCTCGGCGGCGGCGCGGAGCACCGTCTGAAGGTGCTTACGGTCGGAGTCGATGGTGCGCGCCACGAACGTGGCCTCGGCCCCCAACGCCAACGAGAGCGGGTTGAACGGTGGGTCCGCCGAACCGGCCGGTGTCGACTTGGTGATCTTCCCGAGTTCGGAGGTCGGAGAATACTGGCCCTTGGTCAGACCGTAGATCCGGTTGTTGAACAGCAGGATCTTGAGGTTGACGTTGCGGCGGAGTGCGTGGATCAGGTGGTTGCCGCCGATGGAGAGCGCGTCGCCGTCGCCGGTGACCACCCAGACCGACAGGTCCGGCCGGGACACCGACAGGCCGGTCGCGATCGCCGGGGCGCGGCCGTGGATCGAGTGCATCCC